>NZ_JBHWJY010000003.1:0-79583 GCF_042731135.1 Streptomyces sp. NPDC059874 | reverse complement strand
CCCGGGGGGGGGGGGGGGGGCCCCCCCCCCCCCCCCCCCCGGCGTGCTCCCGGCCTGATCGACAAGACACCCCCTCGGTCCCCGGGATGACATCCTCCGGCCCGATGTGCCCGGACCGGCCGCGCGCCAGGCTGGGGATCATGATTGAGGTAGACCGACTCACCAAGCGGTACAGGACGACGACGGCCGTCGACGGGTTGACCTTCACGGTCGAACCCGGCCGTGTCACGGGCTTCTTGGGGCCCAACGGAGCAGGCAAGTCCACCACGATGCGGGCCATGATCGGGCTCGACCGCCCGACCTCCGGACGGGTCCTGATCGACGGCAGGCCCTACACGGAACTGAGGCATCCCCTGCGCGAGGTCGGCGCGCTGCTCGACGCCAAGGCCCTGCACGGCGGCCGCACCGCCCGCGCCCACCTGCTGGGGCTCGCCCGCAGCAACCGCGTCCCCGAGCGGCGCGTGGACGAGGTGTTGGACGTCGTCGGCCTCACCAGCGCGGCCGGCAAGCGCACCGAGGGCTTCTCCCTAGGCATGGCCCAGCGGCTCGGCGTCGCCTCCGCCCTGCTCGGCGACCCGCCCGTCCTGCTCCTCGACGAGCCGGTCAACGGCCTCGACCCCGAGGGCATCCTGTGGATCCGCGGGCTGATGAAGAAGCTCGCGGCGGAAGGGCGCACCGTCTTCGTCTCCAGTCACCTGATGAGCGAGATGGCGCTGACAGCCGACCACCTCATCGTGATCGGCCGGGGCAGGCTCCTCGCGGACACCTCGGTGGACGGGTTCATCGCACGCAACTCCCGCGCCTACATCCTGATCCGCACCCCCGAACCGGAGCGGATGCGTGACGTGCTCGCCGATGCCGGCATCCACACCGACGACGGACCCGACGGAACGCTCGAAGCGGTCGGCACCTCCTCGGAGACCGTCGGAGAGCTCGCCGCTCGCCGCGGGGTGATCGTCCATGAGATCAGCCCCCGCACCGCCTCGTTGGAAGAGGCCTTCATGCAACTCACGGCCGATGCGGCCGAGTACCGTGCGGGCAAGGAGGTGCGGTGACCATGACGGACACCCGCGCGGCCATCGCGTTCGAATGGACCAAGATCCGCAGCGTCCGGTCCAGCCTGTGGAGCCTGATCCTGTGCTTCCTCGTCAGCGTCCTCATCGCCCTGCTCTTCGGCTGGGTGCTGCGCGGTGCCTACGACGACATGAGCGCCGAGAGCAAGGCGAAGTTCGACCCGGTCGGATCCGGCTTCAACGGGCTACGGCTCGGCATGATCTCCCTGATCGTCTTCGGTGTGCTGACGGTCACCGGTGAGTACAGCTCCGGCACGATCCGCGGCTCGCTGGCGGCCGTCCCGCGGCGCGGCGTCTTCTACGCGGCCAAGGTGCTCACCGGCACCGCCATCGCCCTGGTCGTCTCCACGGTGGTCGTGCTCGTCACCTTCTTCACCGCGCAGACCGCCATCGGCGAGGCCCACAACGCCTCGATCACCGATGACGGGGCGCTCCGCGCCGTCGTCGGCTCGATCCTCTACATGACCTTGATCTGCGCGTTCTCGATGGGCCTCGCGACGGTCCTGCGCAGCCCCGCGCTCACCCTCGGCATCCTCGTGCCGCTGTTCTTCATGGTCTCGGAGATCCTCAACAACCTGCCCGGAGTGCAGAAGGCGGCCCAGTTCCTGCCCGACGCGGCAGGGGGGATCATCATGCGCCGCGAACCCCAGGAGCACATGATCCTCACGGCGTGGAGCGGCATGGCCGTCCTCGTCGCCTGGGTGGCCGTGGCCCTCGTCGGCGGCTATCTGGCACTGAAGCGGCGCGACGCCTGAGCCACCCCGCCCGGACACGGGACGCGGACGGGACGGTGTGCCCAGGAGCCCGGGACGACAGGCCGCCTACGTTGTGCGTGACCCCGGGGTGCGACCCCAGTCGCACCCCATCCCGGAACAAGGAGGGTGAACATGGCCACGCACGAGGAATACGAGGCGCCCGCGATCGTGGAGGTCGGCGGTTTCGCGGAGCTCACGCTCGGCGCCGGTCCGGCGGACTGCGTCGACTGGTGGGGCGGCGACGCCTGGTTCTGCTGAGCACCTCGGTGAGGCGGTGACCCACCGCCGCACATCCGGTCGGCGGAGCGGCTCCGGCGGACACCCGCCGGAGCGGCTCCGCCGCTGCGCAGTGCCGTGACCGGAACGGTTCACCGGGTCGCGACGCTCCCCCAGCCACCGCTGGGAGGTGCCCTGGTGCTGCGGCCGGAAAGGTTCACCGGGTCACGGCACCCGGCACGGCACCTCGCCGCGTCGTCGGACCGCGCAAGTACGTCCAGTACGAGACGCGGTCCTCCGCCTTGCGATGCTTCCCCCCGGCCCTGCGGGCCTGGGGAGACCCCATGCACCGGACGCCGCGCCCCGGCAAACCATTCCGGCCACGGCACTGGACACGCTCACCCGAAGAAGGGGACATGGAGTTTCTGATCCTTCCCGACTGCGCCGCCGCGGAACCCCTCGCGCGTGCGGTGACCGGCCCGGGCGTCCGGACCGTCGCGCACGCCTCGGGCCGGCCCTGGCTGGTGGGTCGTTGGAACGACGACGCGTGCGTCGTCGTCGACGGCGGCCACAACCGGCTCGTGCTCCTCGGCCCCACGCGCGCCGACACCGGCCCCCTCGGCCGGCTCCTCGCGAACTCGCGCTCACCGCACGACCTCGACTCCCTCGCCCGGTCGCTGCCCGGCAACTTCCACCTCGCCGCGTCCTTCGACGGCCGCACCCGCACCCAGGGCTCGCTGTCCACCGCACGCCACGTCTTCCACGCCCGCATCGACGGTCTCACCGTGGCCGCGGACAGCCCGAGCGGGCTGACGGCCCTCATGGAGACCGGGCTGGACGAGGAGGCACTCGCCCTCCAGCTGCTGCTGCCCGTGCCCTGGCCACTCGCCGGACGCCCGGTGTGGACGGGAGTGCGCTCACTCGACTTCGGCTGCTGGCTGGACGTGGGACCCGACGGCGAGGCCCGCGAGGTCTCCTGGTGGACCCCGCCCGAGCCCGCCACCCCGATCTCCCGGGCGGCCGAGGCGATCCGCGAGGCACTGGCCGACTCCGTGGCCGTGCGCGCCGCCCGCCAGGAGGTCGTCAGCGCCGACCTGTCCGGCGGCCTCGACTCCACCAGCCTGTGCCTCCTCGCCGACAGGACCGACGCCCGCCTGGTCACCCACCACTGGAAGCCGATGGACCGCGCCAACGCGGACACGACGTGGGCGAGAAGGGCGGCCGAGCTCATGCCGTCGGCCCGGCACCGTTTCGTGGACGTGGCCGAGGGCCCGCTCTGGTACGAGGCCGCGCCCGACCGGGATGGCGCGCGCGACGATGTCGAGGGGCCCCTCGTGTGGACCCGCAACCGCGCCCACACCGAGAGCCTGGCCCGCACCGTCCGGGCCGAAGGGGCGTCCCGGCACCTCATCGGCGTCGGCGGTGACGAACTGTTCGGCGTGTCCCCCCAGTTCGGCTGGTCGCTCATCCGCAGCGACCCGCTGCGGGGAATCCGGACCGTGCGCCGGTTCCGCTCCGTCAACCGATGGCCGCTCGGCGCCACCGTGCGCTCGCTCGCCGACCGGTCCTCCTTCTCCGACGCCCTGGCCCGAGCCGCCCTCCACCTCGCCGACCCGCCGGCCCCCCGCTTCACACCGCCGTCGGGTTGGGGCCGCGGCGATCTGCGGATGCCCGCGTGGGCCACTCCCGACGCCGTCGCGGTCGCACGCCGCCTGCTGACCGACACGGCCGCCCGTCGGCCCCGTCCGCTGCACCCCGACCGGCTCCAGCATCAGACACTGGAGGTCACGGTGCTCAGCGGGCACGCCGCCCGTCAGCTCAACCGTTCCCTGCGCCCCTTCGACGTCACCTTCGAAACGCCCTTCCTGGACGATCGGGTGATCGAGGCGGCCCTTTCGGTGCGCGTCGCCGACCGGGTCGTGCCCGGCCGTTACAAACCGGCGCTCACCACGGCCCTGCGCGGCGCCGTGCCCGACGCCGTGCTGGACCGGCGCGACAAGGGCGCCTTCGGCCAGGAGGCGTACGAGGGGCTCTACCGCAACCGCGAACGGCTCGCCGGGCTCTGCGACGACCTGCGCCTCGCCGAGCACGGACTGGTCGACGCCGACGCCCTGCGGGCCGCGCTGTACCGGCCGATGCCCGGCACCCGTTCGCTGACTCCCTTCGAGAACACCCTGGCCTGCGAGACATGGCTGCGGTCACCGAGTGCCGTCGCCCCGCTCGCCGCGTCCCCCGCCGGAGGACCCCGATGACGTACACGCTGGAACCCGAAGTCCTGGCCACCGACGTCGAGGACGGTGTCGTCCTCCTCGACCAGCGCACCGGCCGCTACTGGCAGCTGAACCGTTCCGGCGCGGCCACCCTGCGCCTGCTGCTGGACGGCAACTCCGCCGAGGAGGCCGCCAAGAAGCTCGCGCTGGGCCGTCCGGACGCCGCGGAACGGGCGCGCACCGACGTCCGCGCCCTGCTGGACACCCTGGTCAAGGCCCGGCTGGTGGTGGGCTCATGAGCATGCCCGTCGTCTCCGAGCGGTCCGTCACGATCAGCTGGCACCGGCACGTCACCGCCCGGTGCGCGGTGGGCGCCGCCCACCTGCTCGCCAAAGTGCCGCCGCGCCGGCTGCGCCGCGTCCTGGAGGTCGTCTCGCGCGGCTCCCGGCCCGCCACCGCCTCCCAGGCCCTCGACGCACGGAGTTCCGTGGTGTCGGTGAGCGCCTGGTGCGCCGGACAGGGCTGCCTGGAGCGGTCCATCGCCACCGTGTTGCTGTGCCGTCTGCACGGTGCGTGGCCCGACTGGTGCACGGGCGTGCGCACCCAGCCGTTCCGCGCCCACGCCTGGGTCGAAGCGGAGGGCCGGCCGGTCGGGGAGCCCGACGACACCGGGCTGTTCCGGGCCATGATGAGCGTCCGCCACACGTCCGGGGAGAGGTCCCGATGAGCGGCCGGCACGCGGTGCTCGTGGAAGGCCTGCGCAAGACGTACGGCACCCACGAGGCCGTCGTCGACCTGGACCTGGCCGTCGCCCCCGGCGAGACCTACGGCTTCCTGGGCCCCAACGGCGCGGGCAAGAGCACCACCATCGGCATGCTCTGCACCCTGCTGCGGCCCTCGGCGGGGCGGGCCGAGGTGGCCGGACACGACATCGCCCGCGAACCCGACGCGGTCCGGCGCGGCATCGGCCTGGTCTTCCAGGAGTCCACCCTCGACGGGGAGCTGACCGCCGAGGAGAACCTTCGCTTCCAGGCGGACCTGTTCGGGCTGACCCGCTCCCGGGCCCGCCGGACCATCGCCGAGCTGCTCGACCTCGTCGAGCTGACCGCGCGCAAGGACGCGCCCGTGCGCACCTTCTCCGGCGGCATGCGCCGCCGGCTGGAGATCGCCCGCGGACTGCTGCACACGCCCCGCGTGCTCTTCCTCGACGAACCGACCACCGGCCTCGACCCGCAGACCAGGGTCGCCATCTGGGAGCACCTGCACCGGCTGCGCAGGGAGCAGGACATCACCATCTTCCTCACCACCCACCATCTGGAGGAGGCCGAGCACTGCGACCGGATGGCGATCATGGACCAGGGGCAGCTGGTGGTGGAGGGCACGCCCGCCGAGCTGAAGGCGGTCGTCGGCGCCGATCTGGTCGTGCTGCGCACCGGCGACGACGAGCGGGCGGCCCGGGCCGTGCAGGACCGGTTCGGCCTGAAGGCCGAGGCCGCACCCGACGGCGTACGCCTGCGCACCCAGGACGGCGCCGGGTTCGTGCCCCGGCTCTGCGCGGAACTCTCCGTCCCCGTCCACGCGGTGACCGTGACCCCGCCCACCCTCGACGACGTCTTCCTGCACTACACCGGCCGCACCATCCGGGAGGCCGAAGGTCCGCAACAGCCGCCCCACTTCGGGCCGAGGAGGTAGCCATGGCACAGACCGAGGTGCACGGCCCGCGTACGGGACCCGGCGACCCGTCCGGCCCCGCCCCCGGCGCACCCGCGCCACGGGACGCAGGTGGCGGCCTGGCCCGCGACCTGCGAACCGTGAAGGTGCTGTGGCACCGGGAGACCATCCGCTTCGGCCGCAACAAGCTCCGCATCGCCATGGGCATGGTCACACCGCTGATGTTCCTGCTCGTGCTCGGCACCGGCCTGAACTCCGCCATGTCCGAGGACAGCCTCCGGGACTTCCGGGCCTTCCTCTTCCCGGGCGTCGTCCTGATGTCGGTCCAGGCACCGGCCATCGCCGTCGGCGCCTCGATCGTGTGGGACCGGAAGTCCGGCTTCCTGCGGCAGATGCTCGTGGCACCGGTGCGCCGCAGCGCCATCCTCGTCGGCACCTGCCTGGGCGGAGCCACCTCCGGAGCGGCCTACGGCGTGCTCGTGCTGCTCCTGGGGCCCGTCGTCGGAGTGCCCTACCACCCGCAACTCCTCGTGGTACTGCTACAGGTCGTCCTGGTGTCCTTCGCGTTCACCGCCCTCGGAGTCGCGGCGGCCGTGTGCATCCGGCGTCCCGAAACCTTCCAGGTGGCGGTCAGCCTGTGCATGATGCCGCTCTTCTTCCTCTCCGGGGCCATGTTCCCCGTCGACGGACTGCCCGGCTGGCTCGGCGCGGTGGTCCGGGTCAACCCGCTGACGTACGCCGTGGACGCGCTGCGCCGCACCATGCCCGGCGACGCCGCGACGGCCATGGGCGGCGGATCGACCAGCCCGCAGTGGTGGGGCTGGACCCCGTCCGTGCCGGTGGAGACCTGTCTGGTCGCGGTCCTCGCCGTCCTCGCCCTGGCCGTCGCGACCCGCAGGTTCTCCCGGGTGGAATGAGGGCGTGGGCGCCGGGTCGGCCGACCCTCTCCTACCAGGGGCTGTCATCCCGCGGCACGAGGCCCGGGCACCGGACGACGGCTAGGGTCGGACGATGGATCACCCCGAAGCCCGGCCGCTGTTCGGACGGCGGCTGACCCCGGCGCAGCTCATCGCCCTCGACTGCCTGGCCGCGGCCGGCTACGTCGCGCTCCTGCTGGTCCTGTGGCACACCCGTGCGGAACCCGGACCCGACGGCCTGCCCGGCTGGGGCGCCGACGTCCTGGTGGCCGCCACGGGCCTGCCCGCCGCGGTCCGCCGGTTGTGGCCGCTGCCGGTGCTCGCCGTCACCCTGCTCGTGTCGCTGGCCTCGGTGGGCCTCGGTGCCGTCACGGACCCGTTCCTGGCCGTGGCGTTCGTGCTCTATCCCGTGGCGCTGGCCGGCTTGGCACAGCGCTGGACGCCCTTCGCGGTGGCCGGATTCATCGGCCTCGGCGGAATGATCGCCACCGAACCCCGCAGCCCGTACGCGTACTGGTGGCTGGAGGGACCGGGCCTCATGCTCCTCGGCTGGGCGCTGATCGCCGGTTCCTGGGCGCTCGGCAACGCCGTGCGCGAGCGACGGTCCTACGCGGCGCAGGCCGCCCAGGAGCTCGCCGAGCGGGCCGTCGCCGAGGAACGCATGCGGATCGCCCGCGAACTGCACGACGTCGTCGCCCACAGCATCGGTGTCATCGCCGTCAAGGCGGCCGTCGCCAACCACGTCGTCGCCACCCGGCCGGAGGAGGCCGGCGACGCGCTGCGGGTCATCGCGGCCACCAGCCGCGACGCCCTCCAGGAGATGCGCCGCCTGCTCGGCATCCTGCGCGCCGAGCACACCGGCGCCCGCACGGACGCCGACCTCCGCCCGATCCCGGGGCCCGCGGGACTCGCCGGGCTGGTTCGCAACGCCACCGAAGCCGGGCTCCGCGTCCGGCTCGACGCGCCCGATCCGGACGACCTCGACGACCTGCCCGAGGCACTCGGCCTGACCCTCTACCGCGTGGTCCAGGAAGCCCTGACCAACGCCGTCAAGCACGCGGCGCCGGCAGACTGCAGTGTCGTGATCACCAGAGACGAACGACACGTGACGATCGACGTGAGCGACGACGGCCGGTCCGACCGCCATGGCGGGCCGGACCGGGGCGTCGCGACCGTGCCCGCCCCGGACGGCGGGCACGGCCTCATCGGCATGCGCGAGCGGATCGCCGTGTACGACGGGGAGTTCTCGGCCGGCCCGCGCCCGGGCGGAGGGTTCGGCGTCTTCGCCCGTCTGCCGCTCGACCCGGTCGACTCACACCGGGGGGCGGCCCGATGAGCGGGGACATCCGTGTCGTCGTGGCCGACGACCAGGCCCTGCTGCGGGGCAGCTTCCGCGTCCTCATCGAGAACGAGCCGGGTCTGACCGTGGTCGGCGAGGCCGCCACCGGGCGCGAGGCGGTCGACGTGGCCGCCCGCGAGCACCCCGACGTCGTCCTGATGGACGTCCGGATGCCCGAGATGGACGGCATCGAAGCCACCCGCCGGATCTGCGGATCGCCCGACATGTCCGGGACCCATGTCCTGATTCTGACCATGTTCGACCTGGACGCCTACGTGTACGATGCGTTGCGCGCCGGCGCCGGCGGCTTCCTGCTCAAGGACACTCCGCCCGCCGACCTGCTCACCGGGGTACGGGTGGTCGCCTCCGGCGAGGGGCTGTTGGCCCCCTCCGTGACGCGGCGCCTCATCGAGGAGTTCGCCCGCGGCCCCGAGCGCGAACCGCGTCCACCGAACCACGCGTTGGAGCGGGCCGGGATCACCGACCGCGAGCGCCAAGTGCTCACCCTGATCGCCCGCGGGCTGACCAACTCGGAGATCGCCGAGCGCCTGCGGCTGAGCGTGCCCACCGTAAAGACCCACGTCAGTCACCTGCTGACCAAACTCGACAGCCGCGACCGAGCCCAACTGGTCATCCTCGCCTACGAGACGGGACTGGTGTCGGCCGGCTCGCGGTGAATCCACCCGCGACCACACACGAGGGGATCTCATGCCGAACACCCTGCCCGCCCCGCACGTCGCCGTGGCCGGCGCCGGCCTGGGCGGTCTCGCCGCCGCCGGCGCCCTGCTCGCCGCCGGCGTCACCGTCGACGTGTACGAACAGGCGCCCGCACTGCGCGAGACGGGCGTCGGGATGCACCTCGGACCCAACGGCGCCCGCGTCCTCTTCCGTTGGGGACTGGAGGAAGCGCTGCGCGCGGTCGCCGTCCGACCCGAGGCGCTCGAGGTGCGCGCCCAGGACGGCCGACTCCTCGCCCGCCGTCCGATGGGCGACACCTGGGAGAAGGAATACGGCGCCCCCCACCTCACCGTGCTCCGCAGCGACCTGCACGCCCTGCTCGCCGCCCGGGTGCCGGCCGAGCGGATCCACCTGAACACGCGTCTGGCGTCCTGCACCCCGGACGGAGACACGGTCCGGCTCCGGTTCGCCGACGGGCGCGAGGCCGCGGCCGATGTGCTCGTCGGCGCCGACGGGGTGCACTCGGCGGTGCGTCGCATCGTGGCGGGAGAGGAGCGTCCCGTCTTCTCCGGGGCGAGCGCGCTGCGCGGGGCCGTGCCCGCCGCCGAGGTCCCGGGACTCGCCCCCGACACCATGTACATGTGGGTCGGCCGGCAGGCCCGGCTGCTCGTCGTACCGGTCGACGCGGGACGTCGGCTGACCTACGTGGCCGTCCTGCCGGACACCGGCCCCGCGGAGGAGTCGTGGAGCGCCACCGGTGACCGGGAGGCACTGGCCGCGACGTTCGAGGGCTGGCACGAGGACGTCACGGCCCTGGTGCGGGCCGCCGGAACACCGGGCCGCTGGGCGCTGTACGACCGGGAACCGCTGTCGCGCTGGGGCCACGACCGCGTCACGCTCCTCGGCGACGCCGCACACCCGATGCTGCCCCACCACGGCCAGGGCGCCGGGCAGGCCCTGGAAGACGCCGTCGCCCTCGCGCACTTCCTCGACGGCACCCCCGCCGGACTCCGCCGCTACGAGGAGTTCCGGCGCCCGCACACGACCCGGGTCCAGCTCGGTTCGAGGGGCGGCGGAACGCAGAAGGTACGGTCCTCCGGCGACGGGGCCGCCGACGGCGCCGGCAGCGGCTTGGACCAGGTCGTGGAGGACGTGTCCTGGATCCACCACTACGACGTCGAAGCGGCCCTGGCCGACATGTAGACGTATAGAAGGAAGCACAGAACAACGACAGGCGACCGTATAACCCCCGCTCCTAGCCTCGCGGCAGCAACGTCGCAGCCAGGAGGAGACCACATGTCGCATCACGTGGACCGACGACAGATCCTGAGGGTTTCGCTGGGAGTGGGGGCCGCCGCGGCCGTCGGCCTGATGGGCGCGGGACCGGCCGCGGCCGCCGGCCCGCACGACGAGTTCCCCGACGTCCCCGGCATGAGCGGGGACCGACGGGCCAACGAGTTCTGGTACCAGCTGGACGAGGCGACACTGTTCCATTCCACCCAGGAGGTGAAGGACGCCTACCGGGACATCAAGGCGCACGTCGGCAACATCGAGCGCGGCATGCGTGAGAAGTGGCTCGAAATGGTCGCCCAGCCCAACTACCCGAACAATTACGCCGAGTTCCTCGCGCCCGTCAAAGGCCCGCTCGAAGTGCTCTCGCGCACGCAGCTCGGTGTGATGGACCGCTACTACGGCCCGCGCCATCACCGCCTCGTCCAGGCCTTCGGCTGGTTCGGGGAAGGCGTGCTGTACGACCCGCGCGGACGCGCCCCGTTCCTCGTGCACACGATGAACTCCACCCCGGTCATGCCGCCGCCCGGCTACCACACATGGTACGCCTACCTGCGCGGCATGATGCTGCTGGACATCGACTGCCGGCGCTGGGAGCGGATCGCCCCCGCCCTCGCCTTCGCCTGGGCGGTCCAGAGCACCGCCAAGCCCGCCCAGGACAAGGTCAACCCGCCGCTTCCGGCGCACACCGTGCGCCGGCTCGCCGCCACCTGGCTGGTCAAGGACACCGACACGCTCGACCAGGACTTCCGGTCCTTCCCCCACCCCCAGGGGATGAGCTGATGGCGGCCGGCCCGGGACGACGCACCGTCCTGAGGGCGTCGGCCGCACTGGCCGCCGGGACCGCCCTGCCCGTGGTGGGCGGCGCCCTGCCCGCCGCCGCGGCACCCTCCGGCACCGAACTGCCGGAGATCCCGGGCATGCTGGGCGACCGCCGTGCCAACGAGCTGTGGTACCTGCTGGACCAGGCCTCCCTCTACCACCCGTCGCCGGAGTTCAAGGACGCCTACTACGCCCTCGTCGCGCTCTACGGCCCCGGGTGGGACAACGTCCTGCTCAACACCTGGCGCCGGATGGTGACGGCTCCCGAGTACCCGGCGAACTTCACCGACTTCGTGGCCCCCGCACGGGCGCCGCTGGAGGTGATGTCACAGGTCCAGCTGGAGGTGTTCGACGCGGTCTACCGTCCGCGCGACCCGGGCCTCGTGCGCGCCTTCGCCGAGTTCGGACAGGGCCTCCTGTACGACCCGCGCACCAAGGCCCTGCACATCATGACCGGCCGTCCGCCGGGCGGCTATCCCGTCTGGCACGTCGTCATGCGGGCCACGATGCTCCTCGGCATCGACGCCGGCCGCTGGGCACACCTGGCGCCGCTCAACGCCTTCGGCTGCGCCGTGCAGCTCGAGGCCGACCCGGATCTGGAGCACGTCAACGCGCCGCTGCCCGACCGCACGGTACGGCGGCTCGCGGCCCACTGGCTGCACCGCGGCGTCCGGCAGCTGGACGTCGACTTCCAGTCCTTCCCCTATCCGCAACAGCCGTGAAGGAAGGTGCCATGCGCACGGGAATCTGGCTGGTGGGCGGCCGCGGTTCGGTCGCGGCGAGCACCGTGGCCGGCGCGGCGGGTGTCCGCGCGGGACTCCTCCCCCCGACAGGCGTCGTCAGCGAGCTCGCCCCCTTCCGGGACGTGCCCCTGCCCTCCTTCGACGATCTCGTCTTCGGCGGACACGACCCCGCGACCACCGGACTCGTCAAGCGCGTCGAGCGCCTCGCCGCGGACGGGGTCGTCCCTCCCGATCTGCCCGATCTGGTCCGCCCGGACCTCCAGGCCGCCGACGCCGAGATCAGGCCCGGCCTGACCGGCGCCGGCCATCCGGCGGGCACCGCGGACGCCGCCGTCGACGCACTCGCCGCCGACATCGCCGACTTCCGCCGCCGGACGGGCGCGGACCGCGTGGTCGTGGTCAACGTCGCGACCACCGAGCCGCCCGCCGGGCCGCATCCCGCACACGCCTCCTGGGAGCTGCTCGAAGCGGCACTGCGCGACCCCGACGACGCGGGCGTCCTGCCGGTCGGTTCGCTGTACGCCTGCGCCGCGCTGCGGGCCGGCTGCCCCTTCGTGGACTTCACGCCGTCGGCCGGCGCCCGTCTGCCCGCGCTGGACGAACTCGCCCGTCAGCGGGGGCTCCCGTACGCCGGCAGCGACGGCAAGACCGGCGAGACCCTGGTGAAGTCCGTACTCGCCCCCATGTTCACGCGACGCGCGCTGCGCGTGCGCAGCTGGTCGGGAACCAACCTGCTCGGCGGCGGCGACGGAGCCGCGCTCGCCGACCCCCAGCGGGCCGCTGCCAAGATCAGGTCCAAGGACCGGCTGCTCCGGGAGCAGCTGGGAGGGTCGGTGCAGGGTGGCGTGCACATCCACGAGGTGGCCGACCTGGGGGAGTGGAAGACGGCCTGGGACCATGTCACCTTCGAGGGGTTCCTCGGCGCGCGCATGACCCTTCAGTTCGTCTGGCAGGGCTGTGACTCCGCGCTGGCCGCACCGCTCGTCCTCGACCTCGCACGGTTCATGGCGCTCGCCCACCGGGCCGGCGTCAGCGGACCGGTCCCCGAACTGGGATTCTTCTTCAAGGATCCCGTGGCCTCGGACGAGCACGCGCTGGACCGGCAGTTCGACGAGCTGGTCGGCTGGGCGCATCGGCTGACCGAGGCGGCCCGATGAGCCCGGGGGACCGACTGGGCGCGTACGCAAGGCTGGTGCGGCTGCCCGCCGCGCTCACGGTGCCCGGCGACATCCTCGCCGGCGCCGCGGCGGGCGGGGTGGCGCTCCGGCCGCGCCTGCTCGGACCGATCGCCTCCTCGCTGTGCCTCTACTGGGCCGGCATGGCCCTCAACGACTACGTCGACCGCGAGCTGGACGCCGAGGAGCGCCCGGAACGCCCCGTCCCGGCAGGGGAGATCAGCCCGGCGGCCGCTCTCGGGACCGCCGTCGCCCTCACCGGCTGCGGTCTCGGCCTCGCCGTGCTCGGCGAGGGCCGGCGGGGGCTGGTCACCGCCGTGCCGCTGACCGCGGCGGTATGGGCGTACGACACCCTCGCCAAGGACCGCGCGGTCGGACCGCTGGTGATGGGCGCCGCCCGTGGCCTCAACGTCCTACGCGGCGCCGACCGCTTGCCGGCGGCCCTGCCGGCGGCCCTCATCCTCGCCCTGCACACCGCTTCGGTGACCGCGCTCAGCCGCCACGAAGCGGCGCCCCCGCCGGCCCGGGATCCGGCCCCCGCCCGGGACCCGGCCGTCGGGACGAGCGGCCGGCGCCCGCGGGCCGACGGACAGCCGGTACGGGCCGTCGCGGCCGGCTCGCTGGTGGCCACCGCGCTCGCCGGCTGCGCCGCCGTACTCGCGGCCAGGGGCGCCGTGCGCCGGGACCGGGCCCTCGCCGGCGCGCTCGCCGCGGGCTTCCTCGCCGCGGCCGGCCCCGAGCGGCTGGCGGCGGTGCGCAAGCCGACCCCGTACTACGTACGCCGTGCGGTGGCGGCCGGCATCCACGCGATGGTGCCCCTCCAGTCCGCGCTGACGGCGGCGGCCGGCCGCGGTGGGCCGGGACTGGCCCTGCTCGCCGCCTACCCGCTGGCCCGGCGCCTGAGCCGAAAGGTCTCCCCGACATGAGAAAGCGCGCTCTGACGTACGCCTACGGCACCAACGGATTCGGTGACCACACCCTCGACGAGACCCTGGACGTGGTGCACGCCCTCGGCTACGGGGGCGTCTCCATCACCCTGGACCGCCGCCACCTCGACCCGTTCGCGGACGACCTCGACAGCCGTCTCGCGCACCTCCGCGGCCGGCTCGACGAGCTCGGACTGGCGGCGGTCGTCGAGACCGGCGGCCGGTACCTGCTCGACCCCTGGAACAAGCACCACCCCACCTTCTTCGACGACGGACGGGAACTGCGCGTCGACCTGCTGCGCCGCGCCATCGGCGTCGCCGCCCGACTGGAGGTGCCCGTCGTCCACCTGTGGAGCGGGATCCGGCCTCCCGAGGTCGACGAGAACACCGCCTGGGACCGGCTGCTCGCCGCCTGCGAGATCGTCACGGTCGAGGCCGAACGGCACGGCGTCCGGCTGGGCTTCGAACCCGAACCGGGCATGTTCGTCGACACCCTCGACCGGTTCGACGAGCTCTGCGCGCGCCTCGGCGAACCCCCCGCCCTCGGACTCACCCTGGACATCGGGCACTGCCGCTGCCTGGAACCGGAGTCGGTGGCCGCATGCGTGCGGCGGGCCGCGCCCCGCCTCGTCCACGTACAGATCGAGGACATGCGGCGCGGCACCCACGAGCACCTGGAGTTCGGGCACGGCGAGATCGACTTCCCGCCGGTCCTCGGCGCCCTCCTGGACGTGGGGTACCGCGGCCTGGTCTCCGTCGAACTGCCCCGGCACAGCCACGCCGCACCGGCGACGGCCCGGAGCTCGCTGGCCTTCCTCCACGCCGCCGAGCAGGGCGCGGACGCCGCCGACACCCTGTGGGACCTCCTGCCCGGCGGCGCCGCCGGCTGGACCCGCGAAGGGCAGCACACGCTCGCCGTGAACCCGGGCGCGGTGACGGAACTCTTCCCCGTGGCGGGACGGTGGTGCGGCCGCGAGCCGTTGCCGGGCACCGACCCCGGACCCTTCGCGTGGACCGTCGACGACGCCGTACGCACCCTGCTGCTCGACGCGCCGGCCCTGCGAGGCCCCGAACTCCCCTCCCTAATGGCCGAGTTGTACGGACACGGCGACGCGGCCGAGCGACGTGGCGTACTGCGGGCCCTGCCCGTCCTCGACCGGGCGGGACGGCTCGGCGACACCGCACTGCCGCTCGTCCATGACGCGCTGCGCACCAACGACACACGACTGATCGCCGCCGCGCTGGGCACGGCCCCGACCGCACCCGGCTACGCCGCCCGCCGGCTCGACGACCGGACCTTCCGCCAGGCCGTGCTCAAGTGCGCGTTCACCGGGATTCCCCTGGACCGCGTGACCGGGCTGACGCAGCGCGTCGACCCCGAACTGGTCCGCATGGTGCGGGCGTACGCGGAAGAACGCCGCACCGCCGATCGCGAAGTGGCCCGCGACGTCGCGGACTTCCTCGCCGCCCACGACACCGAACAGCACACGGAGGGAGCGCCGTCGTGCGCATCTTCGATCCTCACATCCACATGACCTCCCGGACCACCGACGACTACGCGGCGATGGCCGCTGCCGGGGTCCGGGCACTCGTGGAGCCGTCCTTCTGGCTCGGCCAGCCGCGCACCGGCGTCGGCACGTTCACGGACTACTTCGACGGCCTGCTCGGCTGGGAGCCCCACCGTGCCTCCCAGTTCGGCATCCGGCACCACTGCGCCCTCGCGCTCAACCCCAAGGAGGCCAACGACCCCCGGCTCACCGGTGTGCTCGACCTCCTGCCGCGCTACCTGGCCAAGGACGGTGTGGTCGCCGTCGGAGAGATCGGCTACGACTCGATGACGCCGGCCGAGGACGAGGCGTTCGCCCGCCAACTCGAGCTCGCCCTCCACCACGGCCTTCCGGTGCTGGTCCACACCCCGCACCGGGACAAGGCCGTCGGTACCCGCCGCACCCTGGACGTCGTCCGTGAGTCGGGCATCGACCCAGCCCGCGTGGTCGTCGACCACCTCACCGAGGGGACCGTCGACATGGTCGCGGAGAGCGGCTGCTGGATGGGGTTCTCCGTCTATCCGCAAACGAAGATGAGCGAAGAACGGATGGTGCGCATTCTCAGCCGCCACGGCACCGAGCGGATGCTCGTGAACTCGGCCGCCGACTGGGGCCACAGCGACCCCCTCAAGACGCGGGCGACCGCCGACGCGATGCTTGCCGCCGGATTCGGTGACGACGACGTCGACCGCGTGATGTGGCGGAACCCGGTTTCCTTCTACGGGCAGAGCGGCCGACTGGTCCTGGACGCGGCCGACGACGCGGCCGACGAGGTGACCGACGCCCGGACCGGGCCCGAAGTCCCCACTGTCGCCTACGCGGGCAACTCCCTCGCCCGCGGCGGCGAGTGAGACCGGAGGACCGATGCGACTGCGGCACCCGGACGGCACCGTCATCCACCTCGCCTACTGCACCAACGTGCACCCCGCCGAGGACCTCGACGGAGTCCTCGCCCAACTCGCCCGCTACGCCGAGCCGGTGCGCCGCCGGCTCGGCGCGGCCCGGCTCGGCGTCGGCCTCTGGCTGTCCCGCACCGCGGTCACCGAGCTGACCGCGGACCCCGAGGCCGTCGCCCGGATGCGCCGGGAACTGGACGCACGCGGACTCGAGGTCGTAACCCTCAACGCCTTCCCGTACCAGGGCTTTCACGCGGGATCCGTGAAGAAGTCCGTCTACCGGCCCGACTGGTCCGAACCCGCGCGGCTCGACCACACCCTCGACTGCGCCAGGCTGCTGGCCGCGCTGCTGCCGCACGACGCCGCCCGCGGCTCCGTGTCCACCCTCCCCCTGGCCTGGCGCGAAGAATGGACCGCCGACCGGGCCGACCGCGCGGCCCGCCATCTGGACCGGCTCGCACAAGGTCTCGAGGCTCTCGCCGCCGACACCGGCCGCATCGTACGGGTCGGCTTCGAACCCGAACCCGGCTGCCTGATCGAGAACACCGAGCAGGCCGTACGCCTGCTGGCCGCCGTCGACCCGCGGTGGCTCGGCGTCTGCCTGGACTGCTGCCACACCGCCGTGGGCTTCGAGGACGGGGCGACCGCCTGCGCCCGGCTGGCCGCCGAGGGACTCCCCGTCGTCAAGGCACAGGTCTCCTGCGCCCTGACCGTCGACGACCCACAGGACCCGGCGGCCCGCGCCGCCCTGTGGGAGTTCGCCGAACCACGGTTCCTCCACCAGACCCGCGAGTCGCTGGGCGGCCGGCTGCTCGCCGTCGACGACCTGCCCGACGCGCTCGGCGGAGCGCTCCCGGGAGCCGGCCCCTGGCGGATCCACTTCCACACCCCCCTGCACGCCGACCCCAGGCCCCCACTGCGCTCCACCCGGACCGAACTCCCGGCCATGCTCGCAGAACTCGTCGGCGGTCCGTCCCCGCGCACCGACCACCTCGAGGTGGAGACGTACACCTGGTCGGTGCTGCCGTCCGCCACCGCCCCGCGCCCGGGTGGCGGCGGCCCCCGGGACGCCGACCTGATCGACGGCATCGCCGGCGAACTGGCCTGGGCCCGCGACACATTGACCCGACTCGGACTCAAGGACGAAAGCACGAGGTGACTTCGTGAACCGGCTCCTGGTGCTCGACGTCGTGGGACTCACCCCACGACTCCTCGCCCACATGCCCCGCCTCCGCGCGCTGGGAGAGCGCGGCTTCCAGGCCCACCTGGAGACGGTGCTGCCCGCCGTCACCTGCACCGTGCAGTCCACTCTGCTCACCGGCGAGACGCCGGCCGTGCACGGCGCGGTCGCCAACGGCTGGTACTTCCGCGACCTCGGCGAAGTGATGCTGTGGCGACAGCACAACCGGCTCGTCGGGGGCGAGAAGATCTGGCAGACCGCCCGCCGGACCCGACCCGACTACACCGTCGCCAACGTGTGCTGGTGGTACGCGATGGGAGCGGACGTCGACTGGACCGTCACCCCCCGCCCCGTCTACCACGCCGACGGCCGCAAGGAGCCGGACTGCTACACCCGCCCCCCGTCGCTGCACGACGAACTCACCGACCGGCTCGGCGACTTCCCGCTCTTCCGGTTCTGGGGGCCGACAGCGGACATCGCGTCCTCCCGCTGGATCACCGACGCGGCCCGGCACATCCTGCGCACCCACCGCCCCGACCTCAGCCTCGTCTACCTGCCCCACCTCGACTACGACCTGCAGCGGTACGGCCCGAACGGCCGGGAAGCCGTCCGGGCGGCCCGCGAACTCGACCGCACCCTGGCCCCGTTGCTCGACGACGCCCGCCGTGCCGGGGTGACTTCCGTCGCGCTCGGCGAGTACGGGATCACCGCGGTCTCCCGCCCCGTGGACATCAACCGCGCCCTCCGCCGGGCCGGACTCCTCGAGGTCCACACCCAGGCCGGCATGGAGTACCTCGATCCCTGGACGTCCCGGGCGTTCGCCGTCGCCGACCACCAGGTCGCGCACGTGTACATCGCCGATCCGGCCGACGTCCCCGTCGTCCGACGGGTACTCGAGTCGCTGCCGGGCGTGGGGACGGTCCTGGACGAGACAGGCCTCAAAGAACACGGACTGGACCACCCCCGCTCCGGCGAGCTGGTCGCCCTGGCCGAAGCGGACGCGTGGTTCACGTACTACTACTGGCTCGACGACGCCCTCGCTCCCGACTTCGCCCGGCTCGTGGACATCCACCGCAAGCCCGGGTACGACCCGGCCGAACTGCTCTTCGACCACACCGACAGCCGGGTGAAGTTCCGGGCGGTCGCGGCTCTGGCCCGCAAACGCCTGGGCATGCGCTACCTCGTGAACGTGGTGTCCCTCGACCCCGGCCGGGTGCGCGGCAGCCACGGGCTGCTGCCCGCCCACCCCGAGGACGGCCCCGTCCTGCTGTGCGACGACCCGGCGGCCGCCCGTCCGCGGTACGCCGCCACCGAGGTCAAGGAGCTCCTGCTGCGCCTGGCAGGACTGCCGCACGATGCCGCGGTTCCTCCCACGCGAGCCCTCCGTTGAGGACCGCGCGGTGCGTGGCGGTCAGGGCGGGGCCGGGATCGACGCCGAGTTCCTCGGAGAGCAGCCGCCGGCCCTCGTTGTACACGGCGAGGGCCTCCGCCTGCCGCTCGCACCGGTAGAGCGCGGTCATCCACTGGGCCCGCAGCCGTTCGCGCAGCGGGAAACGTGCCACCAGACCCGTGAGTTCGGCGACCATCTGACGGTGCTCACCGAGGGCCAGCTCCGCCTCGAGCCGGCTCTCCAGAGCCGCCATCCGCGCCTCGTCGAGCTGCGGGGTCTCGGCCTCCCGCAGCTGGTCCGTGACGCCTCCCAGCGACGGTCCGCGCCAAAGGTCCAGGGCCGTGCGGAGAAGTCGCGCCGCCCGGTCGGGGCGGCCCTCGCGCAGCGCCTCGTGACCGGAGCGGGAAAGCCGGTGGAACTCCGCCGCGTCGAACTGCGCGGAACCGATGCCGAGGCGGTAACCGGCCGGTACGCGGACGAGGTCGACCGCCGCGCCGAGTCGCATCCGCAGCCGCGAGACGTACGTGTAGAGCTGGGCGTTCACCGTGGCGGGAGGCCGCTGCCCCCACAGCAGGGCGATGAGGCGCTCGTCGGACAGGACGCCTTCCCGGGCCAGCAGCAGGGCCGCGAGCAGGGTCCGCTGCTTGCGGCCCTGGATGGGGACCTCCCGGCCGTCGGTACACACGCGCAGCGGTCCCAGGATGCCGAATTCCATCTTTCTCCCACCGTTCGTCGTGCATGCCGGTACCGCGGTACCGCGGCCGGGTGCCGGAGATCGCCGAGCGTAGGACGCCCCGTGTCCCGGGAGCGTGGGACAACCGCCCCGACACCGTCCTGGGAGCGGGTCGGGACCCTGGCCCCAGGACTTGAGGACCGGACCGTTCCTACCCTTGGGCCGTCGACCCCCGTGACCCGAGAGGCCGCCCATGTACCAGGAGCAGCGCCCGCCCAGCCCCCCGTCGGCCGGTCGCGACGACGATGCCCGGCGGGCCCGGCTCGACGAGCTGCGCCGGCAGGACGAGCGGAGACTCCGCCGCGGCAAGCGGCTGCGCGCCGGGGCCACGATCGGGGGCGCGCTGGCGGCGGTGGCCCTCGTCCTGAGCCTGTTCGCGAGCCTGCACGGCAGGCCCGCCCCGAGCTCGGCCGAAGATTCCGGAATCGACCCGGACCGGGTCAACGTCCCCGGCGAGACGCTCCACCGGGACCTGCAGCGGGGCCACGTCAAGGGCGACGTCGACTATCCCGCCGACGTGCGGCCTCCCGTGGGAGGCCCGCACGACCCGCGGTGGCAGAACGCCAACGGTGACGTCTACACCCGGCCGCTCCGCGAGGAGAACGCCGTGCACGCCCTGGAGCACGGCGCGGTGTGGGTGACGTACTCCGGCGAGCTTCCCCAGGCAGAGGTGGAGAAGCTGCGCGCCAAGGTGGCGGGTGTCCCGTACCGGATGATGAGCCCGCTGCCCGACCAGGAGAGCCCCGTCCGTCTCACCGCCTGGGGACATCAGCTGTCCGTGGAGTCCGCCGCGGACGAGCGGGTGGACGCCTTCTTCGACGCCTACGTCCAGGGACCCCAGGCACCCGAGCAGGGTGCCCCGGTCACCGGTGGCAAGGAGACCCCGTGACCGGCCGGCGTCCGGCGCGCGGCTGGGCGACGGCTGCCGCCGTTGTCGTCCTGCTCGCGGGCGCCCTGCTGCTGACCGGTCTCTCCCGCGGTGTCCCCGCGGAGGCCGGGGCGCCGGCCGAGGGCTCGGTCGCGGTCGGATTCAGCCGTGACATGGCCGTCCACCATCAACAGGCGGTCGAGATGTCCTTGTCCGTCCTGCGCAACGGAGCCTCCGAAGAGGTACGGACGCTGGCGTACGACATCGCCAACACCCAGGCCGCACAGCGCGGCATGATGCTCGGCTGGCTCCAGCTGTGGGGCCGCACCCCCACCACGAGCGGGCCGCCCATGCGCTGGATGGGCATGCCGCCGACGAGCGAGGAGGACCGGAGCCGAGGGGTCCTCATGCCCGGCATGGCGAGCCGCGCCGACATGGCCGCACTCGACGCGGCACGCGGCGACCGGGCCGACGCCCTCTACCTGCGCCTGATGATCGAGCACCACCGGGGCGGGGTCCACATGTCCGAGGCGGTCACCGCGGACAGCACGCCCCCGGTCGTGCTCCGGTTGGCGCAGGGGATGACCCGGGGCCAGCGGGCGGAGCTGGAATTGATGCGGTCCCTGGCGAAACGGTTCGACGCGGTGGACGCCGTCGGCCACGAGGGTGAACCTCAGTAGCATTCGACGATGATGACGCAGGCGGACAAGCCCTTTCAGGATGCGCTGAGTCGAGCTGACGTCGGCTGGTTGGCCGGCCATCTTGACGCGCGGATCTGCTCGCCGGACGTCTTCGGACGTCTCATCCGGCACGACGATCCCCGCCTGCGGCATCTGGGGTTGGTCCTCCTGGCCGAGCGCGTCACGTCGGGCCGGACGGGCGACGAGCACGAGATGGCCGAACTCGCGGGACTGCTGCCGGTATCGGTGGAGGGACCGCCGGAGGCGGTGCTCGTCCTCGCGCGGCTCCATGAACGGCTGGGGCCGTATCTCGGGGGGCTGCGCCGGCCGTCGTGGCGTACGGCCGAGTTGCCGGCAGGCGTACGGATCGCTTGGCTGCGCGCCGAACTCCTGAACGAGCCGACGGTGATCCGGAAGGAGCCTCCGGGCGAACTGCTGTACCAGGCCGTGCGGGGAACAACCGTCACCTGCGCGCACCGGCCCGAGCAACTCGTGAACGAGCTGGTGGACAGCGACGACCCGGTGTTGCAGGCCGAGGCCCTACGGCTGGCCCGACAGGGACTGCACGCCGGTCTGCTGGCCCCCGCACTGGTTCGCGCACACGTGATCAGCCTGCTCGGTTCCGCCGGCGCAGATGTCGTCGCCGCCGCACTGGGTGAACTCGCCGAGCCGTGGGCGGCGTTGGAACCCCTGCCGACGGGACGCCTGTCTCCCCTTCTCACCGCCGATTCGGCGATCACCCGGCCCGAGGCGGCCGATGCCGCACTCGCGGTCGCGGCCCATCACGGGCACGGTGACCTGCTGCGGCAGGTCGTTGACGATCCGGACCTACCGCCGGGTCTTCGTCGGCGCGCGATGGAGTTGCTCGGTGACCTGGCGGACCGCGGTGACATCGGCGTGTTGACGGCCGTCGCCGCACGGGACCCGTTGCTGTTCGGCGGGCCGACGGTGACATGCCTGCGCGGGCTCCACCGGCGCGGGCACTTCCCGGACGCCGAGGACGCCCCGTCCATCATCGGCCTGGCGCTGGCCGACCACTCGATTCCACCCCACGAGATCGCGACGATCCTGTTCACCTGCCGACAGGTGATGTTCCGTGTACTGGTGGATGCGGCCGCCGACGATCCGAGCTGGCCGCGGCGGCTGACGCTGCTGGTCGCCCTGGCCGGACAGGGAGCGGAGGAGCTCCCGATCGGGGACGCGATCACACGGGTCCTACCCTCGGCTCCCGCGCCGGGGCCGTTTCTCGACGCGATCCGCGCGATGCGCCATGCGGATGCCGAAGACGCCGTGATCGCTCTCCTGCCGTCGGCGCCCGCGGCTGCTCTGGACGCTCTGGAGGCGATCGGCGGACACCGGACGACGACCGCGTTGAGGGACGGGCTCGGTCTGACCACGGAGGAGGGCATGGGCGTGATGGCGCCCCATCTGCGCGCGGTGCGCAACAGCGCCCTCGAGCTCCTGTGGCATCTGACCCACGATCCGTCACAGCGGCGTGCCCTCCTCGTCCGTCTCGATCCCGCCGATCTGCCGGCTCGCATCGCGGCGGACCTCGGTGGCCCGGACGAGCAGGAACTGGCCCTCCTGAGTTCCCATCTGGACCCGGACGACCCGGTGGCGGCACTGTGCAGACTGGCCGCCCACGGCGGCGCGGGCACCGTGCCGGTCATCGCGGACCTGCTCCTGCGCACCGTCGCCGAGCTCGCGGCGTCCCGGGAGCCGGGCGGAGCCGCCCCGCGTCTCGAACACGGACAGCCCGCGGGGGAGCCCGTGGTACCCCAGGAGGTCCTGGATGCCGTACACGGCCTGGGCCGTCGTCTCCACGAGCGCGGACGGATCAGGCCGTCCTGCCTGCTCGACGCGGCAACCGCACGAGAGGCCGGACACGCACTCGTCGCGACCATGGCGCTCGATCTGCTGGACCGCCCCGGACTGTCGAGCGCCGAGCAGGCGATCCTGCTCGAACTCCTGCTCCGGGCCCCGTACGCGCGCACCCGTGCGCGGGTGCACCGCCTGCTGCGGCACCGCGACCGGCACGTGCGCAAGCACGTGATCGCGTTGCTCGCACGCGACGCCACGGGGGACGACGCCCAGGCGCTGTCGGCGACCTTGATCACGCTGACCGCCGCCCAGGACATCCAGACCGTCCGGCAGGCGCTGCTCGCACTGGGTCACGCGCGGGCCCGCTGGGCCTCCACCACGATCGCCGCGTGTCTCGGGCATCCGAACATGAACATCAAGAAGACGGCCGCCGAGGCCCTGGTCCGCGCGGGCACGCACACGGCGGTACCGGCACTGCTCTTCCGGCTCGGGCATCACGACAATCCGGGGCTGCGCGACACGCTCATCGAGGCGCTGCGCGCCATCCTCGGCGACGCGTACGCGGCGGTCGTCCTCGCCGCCGCCGAACACGGCGAACACGGCGAAGACGGCCGCCCCCGCGAACTGCTGCCGGCGGGCCTCGACCGCACCCTCCCGGCGCGCTCGGTCCTCGCACTGGACGACCGGGCCTCACGTATCGCACCGACCCTGCTCGCCCTGGTGGCGACCCGCCGGGTGCGCCTCGCTTCCGGGACGATCGAGGAGCTGTCGACGGCCATGGCCAGGCACGGGATCACCACGCCCGCCGCGGCGCGATCCACGGTGGACACCGGAGCGGACCTCGACGTCAGGTCGCTGACGACGGAGGGCTGGAATCCGTCGGTCGCGCTCCGCCTCGCCGAACGGCCTGAACCGCCCCACCCCATCCGGCTGCGGGTGCTGCGGCCCATGCTGCCGGACTGGCTCCACCTGGCCGCCTCCGAACCCGCAGTCCGGGGCCGCGTACTGCGGCTCACGCTCCGGCTCTGCCCCGCGCCGTGGACGCCCGAGGAACTGACGGCCTTCGCCCGGTCCACCGGGTCCCTGCTCGACGGACTCGCCGAGGCTTCGGCGGGAGACCGTGACGACCTCATCGCGGTACTCGAAGAGGTCGCACCGACTCTGCCGGCGGCCCGGAAGCCAGCCGTCGCCGACGCGGTACGCGCGCTGCCCCCCGCACCCGCGGGAAGCCGGTCCACACTGACGCTGCTCCGCGACCTCGGCGCGGTGCTCGTCCGCGCCGACCTCGATCGGGCACTCGCTTCGGCCCGGCTGAACCCCGACCCGTGGGAGGCCGAAACCGCTGTGCTGCGCGAGGCGTTCGCCGCCCCACGGTCCCGGGCGGCCACCGCGCCGGCCGAGGCCGAGGCCGATACGTGGCGAGCCGCGCTGGGTGCCGCAGTGCGCACACCGAGCGCCTTGGAGGAGTTCCGCCGACTCTGCCGGCAGCACGAGGGAATCCCTGGCTCCCGGGACCGCCTGGCCGCACTGATCGATGTCTACCCCTCCGCCGGCCCCGAGGTCCGCGCCGCCCTCATCGACTGGATGACCACCGTCCAGCCCCTGGACGCACCACCCTGGACCATCACCGAGAGCACCCGTGCGCCGGCGCCGCGACCGCGGACCGTGCACATCGACGACCTCGACCAGCCCCGTTCGACCGCACTGCGGGAGCGCCTGCTGGCCATGCTGGAGGCATCTGCTCCGGACCGCCGGCACGCCGCGGCACTGGCACTCATGGAGTGGCCCGAGCCCGAGGCCGGGCTTCCCGTGCTCAGAGCGTTCCTGCACGGTCGCATCGACGTACCCGTCGGTCTCGACCTGGCCCGCGCACTGGGCGCCATCGACGAGACGGAACTGCGCGCGGACGGCATCCTGCACGACAGGGTGGCCCTCGCGGCAAGCCGGCTCGACCCCGGGGACCTGGAACCCCTGGTCCCGCTGCTGCTGGAATGGTGGGAGCACGACCCGCCGTCCGGCAGCTCCGCGGCCGGGCGGGCGCTGCGCCGGGTCCCCGCCGACGTGCTGGCCGAGCGCCTCGGCGATCGCCTCGACGCCGGCGCCTGGGGGTTCCTCGACCTGCTCTGCGGGCGTTCCCTGCTGCGTACCCCCGCGCTGACGCGGACCAGTCGACGGCTGCGCGCCGAAGGACGCGACGACCTCGCGGACGGGCTCGTCCTCGTCGAGGGTCCGCTGCGCCGCCCGGACGCCGCACGGCAGGACGCCGCCGCGCTGGCAGCGCTCCGTGACCGTGCCCCGGCCGCGTCGGCACGAGAGTCACAACCACCCTCCCGGGAGGAGCTGTTGGACCTGGCCCGTACCGGCGACCCGGTGCGGATCCGTCAAGCGCTCACGCGACTGACCGAGGGACACGGCGGCCCGGACCCGGACCGGGACCCCGGCCTGCGGGACCTGATCGGTGAGTTGCTGCGTCACCCCAAGCCCAAGGTCCGCCTGCACGCCCACCGGACCTCGCGGGCCATGCTGGACCGGGAGACCTACCTGCACCACACGTCGATCCTGCTGGACGACCCCCAGCCGAACCTGGTGCGCACGGCGATCCGGACGCTCTGCCACGCGACCTGGGCGCGCGCGATCCCCGCCGTGACCGGAATGCTGGAGCACCCCCATCCCGTCGTCCGCAAGGCCGCGGCCGAGGGGCTCGTCACCATGGGCACGCAGGCGATCCCCGCTCTCAGACATGCCGCCGTCCACGTCCGCCCCGACAAACGGTCCCTCTACACAGAGGTTCTCGAACAGATCACGACCACCCTGCCCGGTCCGTACTAGACCGGTCATCAGGGGACGCGGCCGAAGGTCCTGCGGTGGGCGCCCGGAGCGGTCCCGTACGCTGCTCTGAACCGGCGCCGCAGATCGAGAGCGGACGAGAGACCCACTCGGGTGGCGACGACTTCCACGGAAAGATCTGTTTGTTCGCGCGGCATCGGTCTAGCGGTGGAGCAGGTTCGGCCAGTTCTGCGGGACCCGGTCGGCGGGCCCTGGGGCCGGCTGGTCGGCCGGGTGGCCGACCGGCGGGGTCAGTTCGGGTCCGGACTCGTACAGGGCGTCGGTGGAGTAGTCCCAGTACCACTCTTCGCCCGGTTCGAAGCTCTGTACCAGGGGATGTCCGGTGGACTGCCAGTGGGCGGTGGCGTGCCGGGCCGGTGAGGAGTCGCAGCAGCCGATGTGGCCGCATTGGGCGCAGCGCCGCAGGTGGAACCACCACCCGCCCACGGCATCGCATTCCGCGCAGCCGGTTCCGCTGGGCGGGGCGCTCGGGTCGATTCCGCTGGTCTCGGTCATGCGGGCTCCTCGTCGGATTCGGCTTCCGCTTCGGCTTCGGTCAGGGTCTCGGTTTCGGGGACGGTCAGCGGCAGCAGCACCTGGAACCGGGTGTCGCCCGGGACGGACTCGACCTGGAGGCTGCCGTGGTGCTTGTTGACGACGATCCGCCAGGAGATGTCCAGGCCGAGACCGGTGCCTTCGCCGACCGGCTTGGTCGTGAAGAAGGGGTCGAAGATGCGGCCGCGGATGTCCTCGGGGACGCCGGGGCCGGTGTCGCGGAACTCCACGAGCAGGCGGTCCCCTTCCCGGGCCGTGCGGACCGTCAGGCTGCCGTCGCCGCCGGTGCTCCCGATGGCGGCCACCGCGTTGTCGATGAGGTTGGTCCACACCTGGTTCAGTTCCGCCGGGTAGGCGGGCACGTCGGGGAGGGAGCGGTCGTAGTCCTTGACCACCCGCACCCGGGGGCCGATCTTGCCGGACAGCATCAGCAGGGTGCTGTCGAGGAGTTCGTGGACGTCGACGACGCGGTGCGGGGCCCGGTCGAGCTGCGCGTACTGCTTGGCCGCGTCCACGAGGTGGGAGATGCGGGTGGTGGAGTCGTCGATCTCGTCCATCAGCAGCTCGGTCTCGACCGTGTAGTTGAGCCAGCCGATGGCTCCCGGCAGGATGTCCTCGGCGACGCTCGCCGCGACCTGATCCAGCCAGTCCGTGTCCAGCCCGGCCTGGACGAACGTCGGCGCGACCCGCCAACCCTCCGGGAAGCCGTGGTCCTCGAGCCAGTCGGCGAGCTCGTCCTCCCGGTCGGCCGCTTCCAGCGGGCTCAACACCACGGCCTTGGCGACGCGTTCGGCGGTGCGTTCCTGGATCTCGATCAGGTCCGCGAGGGCTTCGCGGGAGTAGGGGCCCTTGGCGATGACGGCCAGCTTGTGCCGCATCTTGCCGACCCGCTCACGCAGCGCCGCGGTGGCGCGGACGGCGGCCGCGGCCGGGTTGTTGAGCTCGTGGGTGAGACCGGCGGACAAGGAGCCGAGCGCCAGCAGGCGTTCGCGCTGTCCGATGGCCCGCTGGGTGTTCCTGGAGCCGAAGAAGAGCCCCTCCAACAGGTGCGCCGCCATCGGGAACCACTCCCGCATGACGTCCGCGAACGACTGCGCGGGCAGCACGAAGAACCGGGTGGGCTCGGTCACCCGCATGGAGTTGACGTACGTCTGCGGCACCTGGTCGCCCAGGTACGCCTGCATGGCGCCCGCGTACACGCCGCGCTGCGAGGTGCGGCTGACTTCCACGTCGTCGCCGCCGACCCGCCGGTACAGCACGACGGTGCCCTCGATCATCACGTAGAAGCAGGTGGCCGGGTCGCCCTCGGTGTACACCGGCCCGGCGTCGAACCGTTCCACCCGTCCCTCGGCGCACAGCCGTCCGAGCTGCTCCGGGGAGAGCTTCTCGAACAGGAACAGCGAGCCGATCTCGTGCGGGTCGCAGGACATGATCTGCGCGTTCATGACTGCTCCAGGTACCGGTGGACGAGCATCACGGCCATGGCCCCCTCACCCACGGCGGACGCGACGCGCTTCGCGGACCGGGCGCGCGCGTCGCCCGCCACGAACACGCCGGGAATGCTGGTTTCCAAGTGGTACGGCGGCCGGTCCAGTTCCCATTCGGCCGGCGGCCGCCCGTCCGGCGTGAGGTCCGGGCCGGCCAGGATGAAGCCGTTCTCGTCGCGCAGCACCGTCCCGTCGAGCCAGTCGGTCAGCGGGGCCGCACCGATGAAGACGAACATCCACTGGGCGTCGACGACCTCGGTGGCGCCGGTCACGGCGTCCCCCAAGGTCAGCCGTTCCAGGTGCTCCGCGCCGTGCGCCGCCTCCACGACCGTCCGGGGCCGGACGGTGATGTTCGGCGCCTCCTCGATCTGCTGGATCAGGTAGTACGACATCGAGGCCGCCAGGGACTCCCCGCGCACCAGCAGCGTCACCGACTTCGCGCCCCGCGCCAGGTACACCGCCGCCTGCCCGGCGGAATTGGCGCCGCCGACGACGTACACGTCCTGGCCCTCGCAGGAGGACGCCTCGGTGAGGGAGGAGCCGTAGTACACCCCGCGGCCGGTCAGGTCGTCGCAGCCCGGGGCCCGCAGCTGCCGGTACGACACGCCGGTCGCCAGGATGACGCTGTGCGCGGCGACCGCCGAGCCGTCGGAGAAGCGCACCACGCGTGCCGCACCGTTGACCTCCAGCCCCGTGACCTCGCGAGCGGTGAGGATCTCGGCGCCGAACCGGCCGGCCTGGCGGCGGGCGCGGTCGGTGAGCTGCGCACCGGACACGCCGTCCGGGAAGCCGAGGTAGTTCTCGATGCGGGAGCTCTGCCCGGCCTGCCCGCCGGTCGCCGACCGCTCTACCAGTACCGTCCGCAGCCCCTCGGAGGCCCCGTACACCGCCGCGCCGAGCCCGGCCGGGCCGCCGCCGATGACGACGAGGTCGTAGAACTCGGCGGTCGGCGTGGTCGCGAGCCCCACGCGGGCGGCCAGTTCGGGTGTCTCCGGCTCGATCAGCGCGGTGCCGTCCGGCGTGATCACCAGGGGTAGCCGGTGGCCGTCGGCCCCGGCCGCGTCCAGCAGCCGCCGCCCTTCGGGTTCGTCGGACGAGTACCAGCGGTACGGCACCTGGTTGCGGGCCAGGAACTCCCGCACCTGCGAGGAGTGTGCCGACCAGCGGTGCCCGACCACCTTGGTGGCGGGTACCGGCCGGTAGTCGCTGGAGCGCCAGGCCGTGAGGAGATCGTCCAGGACCGGGTAGAGCTTCTCCTCCGGCGGGTCCCAGGGCTTGAGCAGGTAGTGGTCCAGGTCCACGACGTTGATCGCGTCGATCGCCGCGTTGGTGTCGGCGTACGCGGTGAGCAGCACGCGCCGCGCCCCCGGGTACACGCCGAGGGCCTGCTCCAGGAACTCGATGCCGTTCATCTGCGGCATGCGGTAGTCGGCAAGGATCACGGCCACCAGGTCGCCCCGCAGCTTCAGCTCGCGCAGTGCCTCGAGCGCGGACTCGCCGGACTCGGCGCGCACGATCCGGTACCCGCCGCCGTAGCGGCGCCGCAGGTCGCGGGCGATGGCGCGCGAGACCCCCGGGTCGTCGTCCACGGTCAGGATGACGGTCCGCGCTGCGTCGGTGGCCTGCGTCATGCTTCACCGCCCTGCGTGCTCCGGACGGCCGGCACGGCGAGGTGCCCGCGCCGGCTCCCGCCCATCGTATGTTCGATCGCGTGGGACCGCTCCGGTACGCGGCGGCAGGCCCGGCACGACGCTGGGGGTGTTGCCGCGGCATGGCGAGTTCGTGGCGGTCGCGCGAGGTCCCGTGACGAGAGCTTCCGCGGTGCCTAATATCCCCGGCAGGGTCCCCTGACCTTGTGAATCGCCCCCCGACCGGGCTGCCCCCCGCTCTCCGCAAGGACGCGTTCCGCCATGACTGTTTCCCGTGCCATCGGAGTCGGCGAGGCGCAGCCGCGCCTCGGCGAACTGACCGTCGTCGACGTCCGCACTCCCGGTGAGTTCGCAACCGGCCATCTGCCGGACGCCCTCAACGTGCCCCTCGACCGGCTCGCGCGGAGCGTGCCGGACCTGAGGGAGGCCGCCGAGCGGGAGCCCCTGCTCGTGGTGTGCGCCTCCGGGGGGCGCTCGGAGCGCGCCGTCACGGAGCTCGCCGTCCACGGCATCGCCGCCTCCAGCCTCACCGGGGGCACCCGCGCCTGGGTGGCCGCCGGGCACCGGCTCGAGCATCCCGCCGGGCCCGTGCGGGCCGTCTGGGCGATGGAACGGCAGGTACGGTTCACCGCCGGAGGCATCGTGCTGCTCGGCCTGCTCCTCGGGCTTTTCGTGGACCCGGCCTTCTCGCTGCTGTCCGGGGCGATCGGGGCCGGCCTCGTCTTCTCCGCGGTCACCAACACCTGCGGTCTGGCGGTACTGCTCGGCCGGCTGCCGTTCAACCGCCGCGGCGCGAAGGCCAGGGAATGAGCCGCCCTCCGGGGCTTTCAGGGCGCCCCGGCATCGCCCGCCTTGACGGCGATGTCCTCCAGGACGCTTCTTGGGTCGCCGCCCGGTTCCACTGCGCGCCCGATGTTGCGCTTGATGGTGTTGCTGACGGTCACCCAGGACGGGTCGTTCACCGGGTAGAGCCTGGCGGTGCGCAGCGCGTTCAGGAAGTCCCGGTCGGTCTGGCTGAGGCCACCGCCGGCGGCCGGGGTGCGTGAGGCGGAGACGGTGGACGGCAGTAGGTGGTAGCGGCCTGCGAATTCCGACAGGTTCTTGTCCTGGTAGATGAAGCCCAGGAACTTGCTGATCCCGTCACGGTTCCCGTTCTGCTTGAACGCCATCATCCAGTCGGCCACGCCCACGGTCGGCGGGCTCTCCTCGGAGCCGAGGTCGTCCGAGACGGGCATGGCGATGGTGCCGACGCCGATGCCCTTGGCGCGCGCCTCGTGGTAGAGCGAGGGGTAGCCGTTGAGCATGCCGACCTCGCCGCGCAGGAACGCGGCGAAGGCGTCGGCGCGGTTGAGCCGGGACGGCGGGGTGGGGCCGGTCAGCCCCGGGGTGACCAGCTGGTCCTTCACCCAGCTCCAGGTGTTGATGTTCCGCTCCGACGCCAGGCTGTAGTTGCCGCTGCTGTCGGCGTAGCCGCCGCCGTTGCTCAGCTCCCAGATCAGCGCCTCGGCGTGCGCCTCCTCCGGGCCCAGGGGCAGGGCGTACGGGAACTTCACGCCCTTGTCCTTGAGCGCCTGCGCGGCGGTTTTGAGCTCGTTCCAGGTCTTGGGGGGCTTGACGCCGGCCGTTTTGAAGAGCCCCTCGTTGTAGAAGAGGAGGCGGCTGCTCGCCACGAACGGCAGACCGTAGAGGGTGGTTCCGACGGAGCCCGCCTCGGCGAGGGGCTGGAGGAAGTTCGCCTCGGCGCTGACGGAGAGGAGCTCGTCGGCGGAATAGAGCTTGCCCTGCGCGGCGAAGTCCGAGTAGGAGCCCATGAGGGCCATGTCCGGGGCTTTGCCGGCCTTGACCATGCGGGAGACCTCGCTGTCGATGTCGGCCCACGGCAGGAGCTTCACCTCGACCTTGGTACCGGGGTGCGCGGCAGTGAAATCACGGGTCACCTTGTCCCAGAAGGCCTTGGAACTCGTGGCCGGAGTGTCTCCGTACTCGGCGGCCACCAGGCGGAGTGAACTGCTGTCACCGGATTCAGAACTGCCGCATCCGGAGAGCGGTACCAGCAGACCGAGCGCGACCGCGGTGGCGGCCGTGCCGAAAATCCTTCGTCGCACGGGTTTATTCCCCTGATTTCGCTTGGATTTCGCAACTGCACATGTCACAACGCGCCGAGGGTGCCCCGTGGCCCGTCGGCCGGAATCATCTCCCGACGTTGACGAATTTGATTCCGCCAGAGGTGAATGTGTGGCTGATGATCTAATTCGGGCTTTCTTCATTGGTGCTTTCCGACATGTGTTTGGCAATTCGGACGCGCGTAGACCTGCCGAAAGCCCGTCTCCGGCCGGTCAGGGGGAGTTCAGGACGTATGAGCACGTTGGGCGCTTGTGCCCTCGGACCCGTGGGGATCGGGGTGGTGCGGTGCTCGTGTCGGAGAAGGAAGAGTGCGCAGACGAGAGCTTCGCGAAGGGCCGTAGAGCGTCCGTTCGGGTGGCGTCAACCCGTCGAGGGCGTCAAATTCGGCGGGAAGCGCGTCGGTCCGTGCTCTGCTGTGGCCACGGCCCGAAGGTGGCCGTGCGCGGGCCCGCCCGCTGTTCGTGGCAGGCCCGCCCCAACAGCGAAGGAGGACTGATGTCGTGCCACCGGAGGGACCGGCGAAGCCGGAACGCGAGGGGCCAACTGATGGCCGCTGCACTCTTGTTGATCGTTGCTCTGCTGGACGTCTCCGGGGCGCACGCCGCCGCGGTCCACTCCAAACCCGGCGCCGATTGGGACGCCATCGCCCGGTGTGAATCCGGGGGGAACTGGAAGGCGAACACCGGCAACGGCCATTACGGGGGGTTGCAGTTCACCCGGTCGAGTTGGAGGGCGGCAGGAGGTCGCAAGTACGCACCACGCGCTGACCTCGCCACGAAGGCGGAGCAGATCGCGACGGCGAGGAGGCTCGCCAGGATGCAGGGCATGGGCGCCTGGACCTGCGCACGCCGCCGCTGACGGGGCACCCGACAGGGCGGCGTTGCCGCCCTGTCGGGCCGGTCGCGACCGAACGCTCCCATCGCCGGCTGGTGTTGCCGACCGCGTCGATCTTCCCGCCGAACCGACCTGGTGGTTGGAGGCCCGGCCGCCGATCCGGACCGGACGCCCGAAGCTCTGGAGTTCCTCAAGCCGGGTTGGTCCGGTGACCGGACGGGGGATCCCCCTGACACGGGCCGATCGGGGCCGGAACGGGGAACGGGGGTAGGGGCGTGGAAGTCCTGGTGATCCTGGGGTTCATCCTCATCGTGGTGATCGTCGCGGCGTCGGGGGGAAGCGGCGGGTCGTCGAGTGGGCGGCGGCGCAAAGGCCCATGGAGCGACGGCGGCGGGGGCGGCTGTGGGGGCGGCTCGTCCTGCGGAGGCGGTGGAGGTTGCGGGGGCGGCGGGGGCGGCGACTGACGCTCCGATGTGGGCCGGCGCGGGAGCCTTGCCCCGCGCCCTCCCACCGCCGGTGGGAGGGCGCCGCCGGCTTGCCAAGACGGCGTTGCTCCCGCCGCCGCGGCAGGGGATCGGAGCCGAGATATCGCGCAGTATTGACGATCGACATTTTGGCGCGGTGTCGTGCATGATCAGACGTGCGCCGCACGCCGCGCGCAGAAGAGTGGACCGTACAGCTATCGTTGCGCGCGTCAGCGCCAGGCAGGGAGCGACCATGGACACGCCCGCGCAGCCTCGGACCGTCGCCGCGCTCAACGCCGCGAGCGTGCGCCGTTTCGCCACCGGGCTGGTGATCCTCGACCGGATCGACTGGACCGTACGCTCCGGGGAGCACTGGGCGTTGCTCGGTGCGAACGGCGCGGGCAAGACGACCGTGCTGCGCCTGATCGGTGCGCTGATGCACCCCACCGACGGAACCGTCGAGGTCCTCGGCCACCGCCTTGGCCGTGTGGACATGCGCGCACTGCGGGCGCGCATCGGCCTGGTCTCCAGCGCGCAGCGCGTCCCCCAGGACGAGACCGCGCACACGATCGTCCTGACCGGCGCGACCGGGACCGTTCAGCCGTTGTGGCGCATGTACGACGCCGGGACCCGCGAGCGCGCCCACGACCTGCTCGCCGAGCTGAACTGCAAGGATCTGGCCGACAGGCCGTACGGCGTGTGCTCGGGCGGCCAACGGGCCCGCATCCTCATCGCTCGCGCGCTCATCGCCGACCCGTCCTTGCTGCTCCTCGACGAGCCGTTCAACGCGCTCGACCTGCCCTCGCGCGAGGACCTGATCGACGCCCTGCACCGCCTCGCCCTCGGTCGCCCGGATTTGGCGACCGTCACGGTCACCCACCACGTGGAGGAACTGGCCCCCAGTACGAGCCACGCGCTGCTGCTGCGCGAGGGCCGAGTGCACACGGCGGGCGCCGTCGCCGACGTCCTGACCGGCGACTTGCTCACCACGTGCTTCGGGCGCCCGATCGAGGTCAGCCACCACGACGGCCGGTGGGCGGCCCGGTCCGGCCACGGCCGGCGGCCGACGAGTGCGGAGGCGCCGTGACCGGCCCGTAGCGGAGGGCCGTCCGCCGAGGGTGCGTGCCGCGGGTCGCCGGGTCTCCGCTCGGGGCAGATACTGGAGGTCACGGTGCGTGGAGGCGACATGCGTGAACCGGAGCGTCGTGGCCCGAGGCCGCCCTCGGTGCCCTTCAGCGAAACGGCAGCGGTCGTACTGGACGACGAAGGTGTGGTCGTCGCCCGCTCGGAGTGGGCCGCGAGGCTGCTGGATTGCTCGCCGGGTCAGACCTGTGCGCCCTTTCTGGGGTTGCTGCCGCCGGCCGGAACGGATACGGGACCGTTCGGCCGGCAGGTGACCGTTCCGAGCGGCGATCACGCGGGTCAAGAGCTCACTCTGCTCTGCACGGTGGTCCGGCTCGCGGCGCGCACGCGAGGCGGTTCCGGCGCCGACGCGCAGTGGCTCGTCCTGGTCGCCCCGGCGGAAACCGCGGGGGAGGCAACCGAGCGGGATGCGCGGCGACGCCGTACGGGGCTGTCCCACGCCGCAGCCGCGGGCATCGGCGCCTCCCTGGACGTGACCGAGATGGCCGAGACCCTCGTGGACCTGCTCGTCCCCGATTTCGCCGACCTGGCGACCGTGGACATCGCCGAGCAGGTACTGGTGGGCGACGAGCCCCCGCACCTCGACGCCAGCGGCGACGTCCGCCTGCGCCGGACCGCTGCCGCGCAGAGCCCGGAGATATCCGCCGAAGACCTCCTGGCGGTGGGAGAGGCGCTTCCTCCCGTATCGGACAGTTCGTTGATGCGGCCCCTCATGAAGGGGCTGCCCGTGCTGGTGCCGGACGTCGCCATCCTGCACGCGGAGCTCGGCGTGAATCCGGAGAGCCTGCCGTTGTTCGTCCCGAGCGGGGCCCACTCCTCCGTGGCGGTGCCGCTGTACGCGCGAGGTCTGATCCTCGGCTGCGTCACGGTCTGGCGCAGTCAATTGCCTTCCGCGTTCGGCGAGGAGGACGCCGTCCTGCTGCAGGACGTCGTCTCCAGGGCAGCGCTCGGCGTGGACAACGCGCGCCGCTACACCAAGGAACACCTGTCGGCGGTGGCCCTGCAGCGAAGCCTGCTGCCGCGCTCGGCCCTGGACTCCGCCGCCGCGGAGACGGTGGGCGTCTATCAGCCGGCGGGCGGCGGTTTGGGGGTCGGCGGGGACTGGTTCGACGTGATCCCCCTGCCGTCGTTGCGCGTCGGCTTCGTCGTCGGGGATGTCGTCGGCCACGGCCTCGATGCCACCGCGGCCATGGCGCGACTGCGGACCGCGGTGCAGACCCTCGCCGACCTCGACCTGGATCCGGGTGAGCTCCTCACACACCTGGACGACCTGGTGCTCGGTCTCTCCGGCGAGGAGATGACCGGCGATTCGCGCTCCGAGACGGCGGTGCTGGGAGCGACGTGCCTGTACGCCGTCTACGACCCGGTGACAAGGAAATGCGCCGTTGCCACAGCGGGACATCCGCCGCCGGCCGTGCTGTCGCCCGGTGAGGAACCGGACTTCGTCGGCATGGCGCCCGGACCGCCCCTGGGAATCGGCGGAATGCCCTTCGAGGTAACGGAGTTCGGCGTACAGCCCGGCAGCACGCTCGCGTTCTTCACGGACGGACTCGTCGAGAGCCGTAGCGGTGACATCGAGGAAGGCATGGAGAGACTGAGGAGCGCACTCGCCGGCGCGAACCCGGACCGGACCCTGGGCGAGTTCAGCCAGGACATTTTCGACAGCGTGCTGCCTCAAGAGCCCTCCGACGACGTCGCCCTGCTGCTCGCCCGCACCCACGCCCTCTCGTCCGATCAGGTCGCCGAGTGGGAACTGGAAGCCGACCTGTCCCTCGTCGCGCACGCCCGTGAACTGGTGGTGGGCCAGCTGGCCGGCTGGGAGTTGGACGAACTGAGCTTCGTGACGGAGCTCGTCGCCAGCGAGCTCGTCACGAACGCGATCCGCTACGCGGGGGGACCGGTCGGGCTCCGGCTGATCCGCGACCGGGTGCTCGTCTGCGAGGTGTCCGACCCCAGCAGCACTCAGCCGCGCCTGCGTCGTGCACGGGAGACGGACGAGGGCGGGCGCGGCCTGTTCCTCATCGCCCAGCTCGCCGACCGCTGGGGCTGCCGGTTCACCAGTACCGGGAAGACCATCTGGACGGAGCAGCCCATAGACATGCCGTAGGTCCTCCGGGTGCCGCGGTGTTCCGTCAGTGCGGCGTGGGATGTGAAACGGCCGCGGTGACGGCGTCGAAGCACATGGTGGTGCGGGATTGCCGGTCGTACCGGTCCCAGCGCGGCATGCCGGGGTGGTTGGGGTCGCCGGTGCGTACGAACGAGATCCATGCCCGGTGCATGGTCCTGGCGAGGGCGTCCCTGATCCCGGTGTCCATGCCCGCCAGGAACGGCGCGTGCGACCACGTGTCGAAATTGTCGAAGACGAACGGCAGGTCCAGGCAGTGCGGGGCACCCATGCGGCCGTCGTGCGCGGGGGTGGGGAAGCCGAACTCGTACGCCCAGACCGGGCGACCGCGTACCGCCCGCGCTTCCGCGAACTCCAGGGTGGGCTTCCTGAACAGCTCGTCGGTGGACAGGTCGATGAGGACGTCGATCGGCCGTGCGCCCGGGCGGGCGGCTTCGTACGCCGCGTACGCCTCGGCCGCGCCGTCACCGAAGCTGTCCCGTGCCCGGCGCAGCACCTGTTCCTTGGTGGCCGACGCGTACGCCTCGCCCAGCGCGAAGGCGAAGGCGGACTCCTCCCTGGTCCAGCCGATGAGGACGTCGATGTCCGCGCCCGGACCGTCGAGCAGGTTCAGGGCGGGTTGCCGCGGCGCCGTCCCGCCGTCGAGCACCGGCATGAACGGCGCGGTCCAGTGCCCCCATTCCATGGTGGCCGTGAGGAGTCCGGCGGTGGCCTCGACCAGTCGCGGCCAGGGCACCGTGCGCAGTTCGTCCTCGTCCTTCGCGCCGACGATCTCCAGATAGGCGGCGGTGCGGGCCAGGGACTCGGCAGGCGTGGCGAGGGGCATGGCGAGCGGGACGCTCTGGAGGATGGCTCGGTGGAAGAGGCGACCGTCACCTGCGTGGGCCGCGAGTGCCGCGGTGGAAAGGGCGCCGGCGGACTGGCCGGCGACGGTGACGTTGCCGGGATCGCCGCCGAAGGCGGCGATGTTGTCCTGCACCCAACGCAGCGCGGCGAGTTGGTCCGTGAGCCAGAGGTTGCCGCACTCGGCGCCGTCGTCCGAGGCGAAGGACAGCAGGCCGAGCGGCCCGAGCCGGTAGTTGAGGTTCACCACCACCAGGTCGCCGTGGAGCGCGAAGGTCTCGCCGGAGTAGTTGGGCATCGCCCCGGACCCGGAGATGAACGCTCCGCCGTGGATCCAGACCAGGACGGGACGGCGCGCGTCGTCGGTGCCGGGCGTCCACACGTTGAGCGTCAGACAGTCCTCGTCGAAGGGCGGGAAGCCGTGGCCGCCGAGTATCGGGTCGCCCTCGCGGACGGCCTGCGGGGAACCGGGGCCGTGCCTCGTCGCGTCGAGGGTGCGGCTCCATCCCTGATGCGGCTGCGCGGGGCGCCACCGGAGGGGCCCGACGGGCGGCGCCGCGTACGGCACGCCCTTGAACACGGCCAGGTCACCTTCGATGACGCCGCGGATCGGGCCCGAGCGAGTGTTCACGACGGGCGCGGTGCGGTCCTGGGCGAAACCCATCCAGTGCGTCCTTCCAGACCGGGATCGAGGATCTTGGGCCACTCCAAATTATTGCGATTTTGTGGCGAGCGTCAATATTATTCGATCCCCAGTTGAGGCGGAGGATCGAATGACGACGTGGCGCATCGGTACGACGACGATTCACAAAGTCCTGGAGGCGGAGGTGCCTGTCCCTGTTGCCGGGGCCCTGCGCACGGATGACACCGCGCTCCTGAAGAGGTACCCGTGGCCCGGTCCTGACTACAGCAGGGCGGACGGCACCTTCGTGCTCTCGGTGCACGGGCTGCTCGTGGACACCGGTACGCGCAGGATCCTCGTGGACACGTGCGTGGGCAACGCCCGGGCATCGGTGCCCTTCCTGCATATGCTGGACACCACATGGCTCGAAGACCTCACCACCCTCGGCTACCCTCCCGAATCGATCGACACCGTGGTGTGCACCCACCTCCACTTCGACCACATCGGGTGGAACACGCGCCTGGTGGAAGGGAAGTGGGTGCCGACCTTCCCGCGTGCGCGCCACCTGGTCACCCGTGTGGAATGGGACCACTGGGCGGACGAGGAGGAGACGAACCTCCCCGACACGATGCAGCCCCTGATCGACGAGGGTCTCGTCGACTTCGTCGGAACCGACCACCGGGTGTGCGACGGCGTGCGCCTGGAAGCCGCTCCCGGGCACACCCCGGGCCAGGTCGCGGTCGTGGTCGAGTCCGGCGGGGAGCGTGCCGTGATCACCGGTGACCTCGTGCACCACCCGGTGCAGTTCATCGAAACCGACGTGGCCGGCCTCGCCGACACCGACGCGGCGCAGGCCGCCGCCACCCGGCGGGCGTTCGTCGATCGGTACGCCGACACGGGAACGCTCGTGATCGGCACCCACTTCCCCGCCCCCACGGCCGGCCTGCTGCGCCGCGGCGGTGACGGGGCCGTGCGGTTCGTCGCGGACGCGGACGGCCTACGCTGAACCGTGGACTTCCGGCAGCTGACGTACTTCCTCGCCATCGTGGACCACGGCGGCTTCAACCGCGCGGCCGCGGCACTCTACGTGTCGCAGCCTTCCCTGTCGCAGTCCATCCAGGCCCTGGAACGCGATCTGGGCAGCTGCCTGTTCCATCGGATGGGCAGGAGGGTGGTCCTGACCGAGGCCGGTACCGCATTGGTCCCACGGGCGCGAGAAGCCCTGCACGCGCTGGAGCTGGCCAGGGCCGGCGTCGACGCCGTCCGTGAACTGCGCGGAGGACGCCTGGAGATCGCCGCGATGGCCTCACCCACGATCGATCCCCTCAGCACCATGGTCCGGCGCTTCGCCGAACGCTTCCCGGCGGTGTCACTCGGCCTGCGCGTGGCCCTCACCCGCGAGGACGTGATCGAGATGGTGCGCACGGGACGCTGCGAACTCGGACTGCTGACCACCTCGTCGCCGCTGCCGAGTCGGGACGTCGTCCCGCACCATGTCGGAGACGACAAGCTCGTCCTCGTCACCCCGATGGACGGCCCCTTTCCGCGCGGGCGGGCAGTGCGAGCGGAACAGCTCGAAGGGCATCGGCTGATCGTCGGGCAGAGGGGGACCGGGATCCGCACGTACGTCGACGACCTGAAGGCGCAGGGCGTCGACGTCCGCATCGCGGTGGAGACCGAACACCGCATGGCCTTCCTGCCCCTGGTGCTCGGGGGTGTCGGACTGGCGGTCGTGACGGAATCCTGGGCCGACCTGTCCGTGCGGGCCGGAGCCCTCGTCCTAGACCTGGAGCCGGCCGTCGTCCAAAGCAACGTCCTGGTGAGCCGGAAGGCGCAGCCGACGCCGGCTGCCCGTGCCTTCCTGGAGATCGCCGTCCCCCGCCGCTCATAGGACCGGCCTATGAGTCACATCGGGGATACGTGTTGGACCCGGACGGCGCCCGATTGCTGGAATTCGAGCCATGACGAACCACAGCATCGCCCTCATCCCCGGTGACGGCATCGGCGCCGAAGTCCTCCCCGCGGCACGAGAGGTCCTCGACACCGTCGGGAAGCGCCACGGCATCACGTTCACCTACGAGCAGTTCGACTGGTCCTGCGAGCGCTACCTCCGCCACGGATCGATGATGCCGGAGGACGGACTGGAACAGCTCCGCCGTCATGACGCGATCCTTCTCGGCGCAGTCGGATACCCGGGCGTGCCGGACCACGTCTCCCTGTGGGGGTTGCTCATCCCGATCCGCCGGGCCTTCGGCCAGTACGTCAACCTCCGCCCCATCCGCGTCTTCGACGGCCTTCCCAGCCCCGTGCGCGCGGCCATGCCCGGCGAGGTGGACTTCGTGGTCGTCCGGGAGAACACCGAAGGCGAGTACAGCGAGATCGGCGGTCGGATGAACCGCGGATGTCCCGATGAAATGGCCGTGCAGCAAGCGGTGTTCACACGGGCGGGAGTGACCCGGGTCCTCGACTTCGCCTTCGAACTCGCCGAACGGCGCGGCGGCCGGCTCACCTCGGCGACGAAGTCCAACGGCATCGTGCACACCATGCCCTTCTGGGACGAGCTGGTGGCCGAGCGCTCCGCCGAGCACCCCACGGTCGAGTGGAACCAGGAGCACATCGACGCGCTGGCCGCCAAGTTCGTCCTCGACCCCGCACGCTTCGACGTCGTCGTCGCGTCCAACCTCTTCGGGGACATCCTCAGTGACCTGGCGGCAGCGGTGGCCGGCGGCATCGGCATCGCTCCGTCCGCCAACCTCAACCCGGGGGGCGAGTACCCGTCGATGTTCGAGCCGGTCCACGGATCGGCTCCCGACATCGCCGGGCAGGGCGTCGCCAATCCGATCGGCGCGATCTGGTCCGCCGCCATGATGCTCGACCACCTCGGCCACCCCCGGGCCGCGGCCGACATCACCGACGCCATCGCCCGCGTCCTGGCCACCACCCCGGTGCGCACGCGCGACCTCGGCGGTCGCGCCTCCACCGTCGAATTCACCTCCACCATCCTCCAGCACCTCTGACGGGTCGCCGAGGCCGCGCGGGAAGCGGCCCGGGCGCAGCAGGATGGCGAAGCCTGGTGGACGTTCATCGTGGCCTGGATCAGGCACCAGGCGATGCCGACGAGCCGAGCCGTGCGGTCCGGACGGTGCCCAGGAAGGCCAGTCCGGCCCGGGCGCCGGCGCTGATTACACGTATTAACGAATGGGTGAGCACCGAGTAGCGCGCGACCCGCGGTCCCCGCTGGGAGCGGAAGTCGAGCTGCCCGATGACCGCGCAGACCCTGACTTGACCGCCGGAGCGGCAGGCGGCGCTCGCCGTGGAGAATCGGCGGAGGTCACAGGCTCCTGTTTCGCGAGTTACACGTGTAATCTCTCGGTCGGGGACGCCGCGATGGGGGAGCGGCGTACCGGCCCCGGGTGCGGCGGGAGCGCCCGGGGCCGGTGAGGCTACCGACTTCGGTCGACCTCAAGGCGCCGGTCCCCGCAAGCAAGAACCGGCCCATGGCGCCCGCACCCCGCGCGGGCGGCCCGTACGCCTTTTGAAGCTCGGAGGAGAATTCGATGGCACACACTCCGGCGGCCCGGCCGCGCGTCCTCGCCGCCCCGGACGGCACGCCGTTCCGCGATCTGAACGGCAACGGCGTCATGGAACCCTATGAAGACCCCCGGCTTCCCGTGGCCGAGCGGGTCGCGGACCTGCTGGCCCGCATGACGCTGGAGGAGAAGGCGGGCCTCCTCTTCCACACCATGATCGCCATCAACCCCGACGGTTCCCTCGTGGAACCGGAGCCGGGAGCACCCGACGACGACCCGATGCGCGCCTCCACCTCAGCGATGGTGACCGGCAAGCTGATGAGCCACTTCAACCTGTTCGGAGCGGCCGCCCCGCGCCGCATGGCCGAGTGGAACAACCGCCTCCAGGATCTCGCCGCCACGACGCGCCTCGGGATCCCGGTGACCATCTCCACCGACCCCCGCAACGGATTCGTCGACAACCCCGCGGCGAGCGTGCAGACGGAGGGGTTCTCCCTGTGGCCGGAACCGCCCGGCCTGGCAGCCGTCAATGACGAGGAACTCGTGCGCGGCCACGCCGACATCGTGCGTCAGGAGTACCTCGCCGTCGGCATCCGCCTGGCCCTCCACCCGACGGCCGACCTGGCCACAGAGCCCCGCTGGCCCCGCGTCCTCGGCACCTTCGGCTCCGACGCCGAAGTGGCCGCCCGCATGGTCGGCGCGTACATCCGGGGGCTCCAGGGCGAGACGCTCGGCACCGCCGGCGTCTCGACGATGACGAAGCACTTCCCCGGCGCCGGACCACAGCTGAACGGCGAGGACGCGCACTTCCCGTACGGACGCGAGCAGGTCTACCCCGGCGACAACTTCGACTACCACCTGATTCCTTTCGAGGCCGCTTTCGCAGCCGGCACCTCGCAGGTCATGCCGTACTACGCCATACCTGTCGGAACGCCATACGAGGAGGTCGGCTTCGGCTTCAACAAGGGCGTCATCACCGGTCTGCTGCGCGAGAAGTACGGGTTCGACGGCATCATCTGCACCGACTGGGGCCTGGTCACCGACACACAGATATTCGGGAGTCCCTTCCCCGCTCGCGCCTGGGGCGTGGAGGAACTGGACCGGCTCACCCGGGTGGAACGCATCATCGACGCCGGAGCCGACCAGCTCGGCGGCGAGGCGGCCCCCGATCTCATCGTGGAACTCGTCCGCACCGGCCGGGTGACGGCCGAGCGCATCGACAGCTCGGTCACGCGGCTGTTGACGGAGAAGTTCGTCCTCGGCCTCTTCGACGATCCGTACGTGGACCCCGACGGCGCCGCGCGGATCTGCGGCAGCCCGGAGTTCACCGCGGCCGGCCTCGCCGCGCAGAGCCGCTCGATCACGGTCCTCAAGGACCGTCCCGGCGACGCGACGCAGCCCTTGCTGCCGCTCGCTCCCGGGATCAGGATCTACGCCGAGGGCGTCGACCCCGCCGTCGCGGCACGGTACGCGACCGTCGTGGAGAGCCCGGAGGAGGCCGATGTCGCGGTGCTGCGCATCGCGGCCCCGTACGACAAGGAGCGGACGACCGGTTTCGAGTCGTTCTTCCGGGCGGGCCGCCTCGACTTCACCGAGGACGAGCTGCGGCCCGTACTCGAGGTCGCTTCCGCCGTTCCGACCGTCGTCGACATCTTCTTGGACCGCGCGGCGGTCATACCCGAGATCGCGGACCGGGCGGCGGCCCTCGTGGCCGACTTCGGCGCCTCGGACACCGCACTGCTGGATGTTCTCTTCGGCCGGGTGGCGGCCGAAGGGCGGCTGCCCTTCGAGCTCCCCCGCTCGATGGAGGCTGTCGTCGCCGGGCACGAGGACGTGCCCAACGACTCCGCGGACCCACTGTTCCCTTACGGGCACGGCCTCCGGCTCGGCTGACCCGGCTCGGCCAGGGGGTGGCCGCAGCCCGGCAGCGGCCACCCCCGTGGGGACTGAGCGGTTCCGGTGGGTCGAATCACCAACCGTTCATGGAGTTCCACCAGGCCCACGCCTGCTGCGCGGGGCTGCTGTCGGCTGCCCGCGCGTCCTGCTGCCGCTTCTCCGGTACGCCCATCACGGCGGGGATCGCAGGGACGTCGGCCGGGGCGTTCGGGCCAGGCCGGATCGGGGCGAACGCCACCGGCAGTGTGTCCGGGGTGCCGCTCCACAGGGAAGGCTGCCGACGCACGGCGGTGTCGCGATCGCCGGGTCGGACCAGGCGCAGCCGACGCATCAGGACGTCGACGGCCGTCTCGGCGATCGAACGGGCCGCTTCCTTGGCGGGGCATCCGTGCGAACCGGTTCCCCAGGACAAGTGGGCTCGACGGCCGAGGTCCCCGGCGTCGTGGACGAGGAGGTCGGTGTTGGCGGCCGTCAGGCAGGGAATGAGCAGGTCCCCGGCGCGGACCTCGCATCCCGCGAAGACGAGATCGTTCCGCGCCCAGCGCCCGGCGATGTTGGGTATCGACGAGCCGTCCCACAGCGCCCGGTCGGCGATGTCCGAGACGGTCATCCGCCCGCCGGCCACCGCGGAATTAAGACGGGCATCGTCCATCAGCAGGCGCATCGTGCCACTGATCCAGCCGATGGTGCTCTCCCCTCCCGTGAAGAGGATGGCCGCCAGGTCGTGCGCGACCTCGGCCTCGGTCAGTCGGGCGGAATGGGCCAGCAGCCATGACGTGAGATCCGGGCCGGGCGCGTCACGCTTCTGGGCGACCAGACGATGCAGCGTCCGCATCAATTCGGCCTCGGCGCGGGCCGCGTCGTGGGCGGCCCCGGCGATCGAACCGAGCAGCGCGGCGATCCTCCGCTCCTCGGACTCCGGAAACCCGATCAGCACCCTGAAGGCGAACCACACCAGGGGATGCGCGTATTGGGTGACGAGATCGGCGGTGCCGTTCATGTCCCATCCGTCCACCAACGTCTCGGCCTGCCGCCTGACGGCGCCGCGCAGCCGGCGCAGGTCGACACCGTTCACGGTCTCGGTCACGGCCTGGCGCTGACGGCGATGTGCCTGGTCGTCGAGCCGGTTCAGCGCCGGACGCCGGCCCAGCACCGCCAACAGGCGGGAGCCCTCGGGCAGGGAGCCCTCGATGATCGAGTTCCAGCGTCGTGCGTCGCTGGAGAAGGCCCGCTCGTTCCACACGACCTCGAGTGCCTCCTGGTAGCCCATCACGAGCCAGGCTCCGACCCCCGGAGCGAGTTCCACGGGCGCGATCGCCCCCCAGCGTCGGCGCAGGGCCTCGTAGACGTGCCGCGGATCCTGGGGAAGCAGGCCGCCGTGCAGCTGAACCAGGCCGCCGTGAGCCGGAACGGGGCATTCATGCGGTGACTGGCTGCTCTGATCCATCGGGCTCCGTCCACGAATGGCGATCGTCAGGGATGGGGAGGGGCTCGCCTTGGCGGTGAGCCTGGATAACGCGTGTAACTACCACGCGCAAGCGGTCACAGCGCTGACCGCGGGCGCGAGCGAGGGTGTGACCACGGGCGGCGTATCGGCGAGGTGGAGGTGGAGCGCTTCGTTGCCCGTGGGTGGAGCGGGATCGGTGTGGTCATGCCGCAGGAGCGCGGGGCCGGGGCCCGGTGAGTCGCCGCCCGGCGCATGACCCCTCAGGCCGGTGGAACTCGCCTACACGCCGAGTCCGTCCCGGCCCTGGCCGCGCGCCCGGGGAATTCGGCCACCACGGGCGGCCCGGCCGGAAGTGCCTGCGGGAAATTCACGCTTCGTAACGTTTGTCCGAAATGCTTGAACCTCTTCAGGGGAGATGCCTAGCATGTTACACGTGTAACACCGCCTTTGGTCGGTGTCCGCATCCCGGCGTCGGCGAGCGGTCGCGCAACACGCTGTTAACAAAATCAGGTATCGCGCATCATTGACGGTCGCAAGTTTGGCGACATACTTGCTTCATTCTCCCGCTGCCCCGAGATTGAGGTGCCGCCCTATGGAGCTCTCCCCGTCTGCTCATGTCGACACGTTCTGTCGCGATCGACTCCCACCCTTCGCCCTCTGGCCCGAACTGCACTTTGATCTACCGGAGTTGGACTACCCGGACCGACTCAACTGCGCCCAGCGCCTGCTCGACGACGCCGTCCGGCGCTGGGGCGCCGACCGACCCTGTCTGCTGACTCCCACGGAACGGTGGACGTACGGTGACCTGCTGGAGCGCGCCAACCAGGTCGCCCAGGTGCTCACCGAGGACTTCGGCCTCGTCCCCGGCAACCGGGTCCTGCTGCGCGGCCCCAACAACCCCTGGCTCGTGGCCACTTGGTTCGGGGTCTTGAAGGCCGGCGGTGTCGCCGTCACGACCATGCCGCTCCTGCGCGCCGGTGAGCTCGCGGAGCTCTGCGAGATCGGCCGGCCGACCGTGGCCGTGTGCGACCACCGCTACCTAGAGGAACTCGCCGCCACCGCCACCGGCACTTCCGGCCCGGCCCTGCTGGCCTACGGCGGTCCGGGCGAGGAGGACCTGGTCGCGCGGTGTGCCGCGAAGGACGGGCGGTTCTCCAATGTCGCCACCGCGTCGGACGATGTCGCCCTGATCGCCTTCACCTCGGGAACGACGGGCCGGCCCAAGGCGACCCTGCACTTCCACCGCGACGTGCTGGCCAACGCCGACACCTTCTCCCGCCATGTCCTGCGGCCCCGACAGGACGACGTCTTCACCGGAACCCCGCCCCTGGCCTTCACGTTCGGGCTCGGGGGACTGGTGGTCTTCCCGCTCTCCGTGGGCGCGGCGACGCTGCTGATCGAACACGCCGCGCCACAGCAGTTGGCCGAGCTCGTGGAGGAGCACGGGGTCACCGTGCTCTTCACCGCGCCGACCGCCTACCGGGCCATCATGGCGGCGGGTGCGGTGGGTCGGCTGTCCGGCCTGCGCCGCTGCGTGTCCGCCGGAGAGGCGCTGCCGGCGGCGGTGTGGGAGGAGTTCCACGCCGCCACCGGCCTCGGCATCATCGACGGCATCGGCGCCACCGAGATGCTCCACGTGTTCATCTCGGCCTCCGACGACGACATACGCCCCGGCTCCACGGGCAGGCCCGTCCCCGGATACCGTGCCCGCGTCGTCGACGAACAGGGCGAGCCGGTCCCGGACGGGCGGCCCGGATTCCTCGCCGTCACCGGCCCCACCGGCTGCCGGTACATGGAGGATCCGCGCCAGACCGTCTACGTCAGGAACGGCTGGAACATCACCGGCGACACCTACATCCGGGACGCCGACGGCTACTTCTGGTACGTGGCGCGGAGCGACGACATGATCGTCTCCTCCGGGTACAACATCGCCGGCCCCGAGGTCGAAAAGGCGCTCGCCACCCATCCCTACGTCGAGGAATGCGGCGTCGTCGGAGCCCCGGACGACAAGCGCGGAATGCTCGTCAAGGCGTACGTGGTCCTGCGCCCCGGCGTCGCGCCCGACGCGGCCACGGTCAAGGAACTCCAGAACCACGTGAAGCGGGCCGTCGCGCCCTACAAGTACCCGCGCGCCGTCGAGTTCGTCGCCGACCTCCCGCGCACGAGCAACGGAAAGCTCCAGCGTGCCGAGCTGCGCAAGCGCGCCCGGCACACCTCTTAGCGGCCGAACGAAAGGCACGATCATGGACACTTCCAGCCCGCAGAGGATGGACTCCGCGGCGACGGGCAGCTGCGCCGCGGGATGCCCCGAAGGCCTCGCGCAGAACCTGCCCAGCGTCGTCGTCGAGCGGCGCGTCGAATGGCCCGACACGGACGCGGCCGGCCACTACCACCACTCGACGGTGGTGCGCTGGGTCGAGGCGGCGGAGGCTGTCCTGCTGCGGCGACTGGGGCTGGCCCATCTCTTCGGCAGCACGCCCCGCGTCCACTTCGAGGCCGACTACCGGGCCCGGCTGTGGTTCGGCGAGACCGTCCGTACCGAACTGACGGTCACCAAGGTCGGAACCAGCTCCCTGCACTACGCCTTCACCGTCCACGGCGAGGGGGAGGAGCCGGCCGCCACCGGGCGCATGGTCATCGCCCACTCGGCTTCCCGCGCCACCGGATCCGCGGCCTGGCCCGATGACGTCCGAGAGGTCCTCACGAAGGCCGGTCCGCAGGCCCCCGAGCTCTTCGCGTGACCCGAGGCAAGGCGTCAATCGCACCACACCGGATGTGTTGCATTCTTGACGATCGCCAAAACTGCGACATATCCTGTTGTCTGGAACCACTAGGAGGAACACCGTGCGTGTAGCAGTCATCGGAGGAGGGCCCGGCGGGTTGTACTTCGCGGCTCTGGCTCAGCAGCTCTCACCGGAGTGGGAGATCACGGTCTGGGAGCGCAACGCCCGCGACGACGCGTTCGGCTTCGGCGTCGTCTTTTCCGACGAGACGCTCGACGGCATCGCGCAGGCCGATCCCGCCGTGTTCGCGGCGATGTCCGCGGAGTTCGCCCGGTGGAGCGACATCGATGTCCGCTACGGCGGCGAGGTCCACATCTCCGGTGGCCACGGCTTCGCCGCCCTGGACCGCAACCGGCTGCGGGAGATCCTGCAGAAGCGCTGCGCCGAGCTCGGGGTGGAGGTGCGCTACGGCACCCAGGCGCCGCCCGTCGAGGAGCTCTCCGCCGGCTACGACCTGGTGGTCGCCGCGGACGGAATCCGCTCCACGGCCCGCGAGACCTACGCCGACAGCTTCCGCCCCGACTTGGACGAGCGCCACTGCCGCTACATGTGGCTGTCCACCGACCGCGTCTTCGAGGCCTTCACCTTCATCGTCGAGAAGCGGGACTTCGGCAGCATCCAGGTGCACGCCTACCCGTACGACGACCAGCGCAGCACCTTCATCGTGGAGATCGCGGAGGAGGACTGGCGGCGGGCCGGCTTCGAGGCCTTCGCGGACCGGGAGTTCGCACGCGGCGAGAGCGACGAGGCGAGCGTGCGGCTGTGCGAGGAGATCCTCGCCGAGCACCTCGGCGGCCACCGCCTGATACCCAACGCCTCGAAGTGGATCCGCTTCACGACCGTCCGCAACGCCTCCTGGCGCCACGACAACGTCGTCCTGCTCGGCGACGCCGCCCACACCGCCCACTTCTCCATCGGCTCCGGCACCAAGCTCGCGATGGAGGACGCGCTCGCCCTGGCCGCCTGCCTGCACGAGCACGCCGACGTGACCTCGGCGCTCGCCGCGTACGAGACCGAACGCCGGCCGGTCGTCGAATCCACCCAGCGGGCCGCCCAGGCCAGCCTCGAATGGTTCGAGAACATCGGCCGCTACACGGCCCAGGAGCCGGCGCAGTTCGCCTTCAACCTCCTCACCCGCAGCCGCCGCGTCACCTACGACAACCTGCGCGTACGCGACGAGGAGTTCACCACCGCCGTCAACTCCTCCTCGCCCGTGCCGCCCATGTTCCGCCCCTTCCGGCTCGGCGGACTGCTCCTGCGCAACCGGGTCGTCGTACCGCCCACCGCGCTGTACACCGCGCGCGAGGGGGTACCCGGCGACTTCGACCTCGTTCACCTGAGCACCCAGGCCCTCGGCGGCAGCGGTCTCGTGCTCGCCGGAATGACCGCCGTCAGCGCCGCCGGGCGTGCCACCGCGCGCTGCCCCGGCCTGTACACCGACGAGCAGGAGGCGGCCTGGCGGCACATCACCGACTTCGTCCACGGCCGGCCCGACACCTGCCTGGGCATCCAGCTCACCCATGCCGGCCGCCGCGCGGCTGCCCACGCCGACGGGCCGCCGATCGCCGCCTCCCCGCTGGCATGGGACGAGCGGAGCCCGGTGCCGCGCGAAGCGACCCGCGCCGATATGGACACCCTCGTACGGGACTTCGTACGCGCGGCCCAGCGAGCCGACCGGGCGGGCTTCGACGCTCTGGAACTCCAGTACGGCCACGGCCACTTGATGTCCGGATTCCTCTCTCCGCTGACCAACCGGCGCACCGACGAGTACGGCGGAAGCCTGGCCGGCCGGCTGCGCTTCCCCCTGGAAGTGCTGCGCGCGGTACGGGCGGTGTGGCCGGCCGGCAAGGCGCTGCTCGTCCGGATCTCGGCCGCCGACTGGGCGGAGGGCGGCCTGAGCGAGGCCGACGCGGTCGGCATCGCCCGCGCGCTCGCCGAGGCGGGAGCCGACGCCATCGACGTGTCCACCGGCGAGGTCGTCGCCCATGAGCGCCCCCGGTACGGGCGCAGCTACCAGACTCCGTACGCGGACCTGATCCGCAACGCCACGGACGTCCCCACCATCGCCGTCGGCGCGATCTCCACCTACGACGACGTGAATTCGATCATCCTGGCCGGCCGGGCCGACCTGTGCGCCATCGGCCGTGCGCAGCTGCACGACCCCCTGTGGACCCTGCACGCCGCCGCCGCCCAGGGTTACAGCGGACCGGCGGCGCCATGGCCGGCCTCCTGGCGGGCGGGCAGTGGCCGCCCGCCGGGCGCGCGCACCGACCGGATCGCGCCCCGGCTCCAGCTGCTCCGCGAGGCTCCCGCGCCCGTGCACCAGCGCTGGGTTCCGCACCTGCCCGCGACCGCGACCGCTGCCGCGTCCGCCTGCTGACCTGGAGAACCGATGGACAATCTGCCACGCTTCACCGCCGCGGCCGTGCAGGCGGCCCCCGTGTACCTGGACGCCGCGGCGACCGTCGACAAGGCGATCGCCCTGATCGCCGAGGCGGCGGCCGCGGGCGCCGAACTGGTCGTATTCCCCGAGGTGTTCGTCCCCGGCTACCCGTACTGGAACTGGACGATGAACCCGGTCCAGGGCTCACCCTGGTTCGAGCGCCTCTACCGCTCGGCCATCGACGTTCCCGGCCCGTACGTCGATCAACTGCGCGCCGCCGCACGCCAGTACGGGATCGTCCTCGTCATCGGGGTCAACGAACGCGGCCCGCACAGCCTCGGCGTCCTCTACAACACCCTGCTCACCATCGGCCCCGACGGCGCACTCCTCGGCATCCACCGGAAGCTGGTGCCGACCTGGGCCGAGAAGCTGACCTGGACCGGCGGTGACGGCAGTTCCCTGAAGGTCCACCCCACCCCCGTCGGCCCGCTCGGCGCGCTCGCCTGCGGGGAGAACACCAACACGCTGGCCCGCTTCACCCTCCTCGCGCAGGGCGAACTGGTCCACGCGTCCTGCTACATCGCCCTGCCGGTGGCACCCGCCGACTACGACATGGCGGACGCCATCGCCGTCCGCACCGCAGCCCACAGCTTCGAGGGCAAGGTCTTCTCCGTCGTGGCCTGCTCCACGATCTCCCCGGAGATCGTGGACGCCATCGCGGGCGACGACGAGGACGTGCGCCGCATGCTCGCCCGCCCCCGCAGCGCCCTGTCGGGCATCTTCGGCCCCGACGGCCGTCCCGTCACCGAGCCGCTGATCGATACCGAGGGCATCGTGTACGCCGAGATCGACCTGGCCAAGTGCATCCAGCCCAAGCAGATGCACGACATCGTCGGCCACTACAACCGGTTCGACGTCTTCCAGCTCCACGTCGACAACCGCCCGCGCACTCCGGTGACCTTCGCGACGGATCCGGCGCACATCCAGACGCCCTTCTCACCCCTCTCCACCGAAACGTCCGGCACCACGAAGGAGGACGCATGACCACCGAGTACGACGACAGCCAACTGGGCCGAGCACGGGTGTCCGACTCCCCTGAACTCACCGCGTTCTACGGCGAACTCGCCCAGCTCGAAGCCGGCGCGCTGTGGACCGTGGCCAACGACATCGAGCCCTGGTACCCGCAGCCGAAGTCCGTACCCGTCCTGTGGCGCTACAGCGAACTGCGCCCGCTCGTCCGCAAGGCCCTCGACCTGGTCAAGGCCGACGACGCCGGCCGCCGCGTGGTCATGCTCGTCAACCCGGGCCGCAAGGACGTCAGCGCCGCCGTCGGCCTCCTCTACACCGGCCTGCAGATCATGGGCCCCGGCGAGGCCATGACCGCCCACCGCCACCAGGCCGCCGCGCTCCGCTTCGTCCACGAGGGCACCGGGGCATGGACCATCGTCGACGGCCAGAAGCTGAAGGTCGGACCCGGCGACTTCGCGATCACGCCGAACGGCACCTGGCACGAACACGGGAACGAAGCCGACGACGCCCCCGTCATCTGGCAGGACGGACTCGACATCCCACTGGTCAACGCACTGGACGCCGGCTTCTACGAGGTCCACCCCGAGCTGTACCAGACCCCGGGAAAGGTCATCAACTCCTCCGTGCTCACCTACGGTGCGAACCTGCTGCCGTACGGCGTCGAGAAGTGGACCCGCCCGTACTCCCCGCTGCTCGCCTTCCCCTGGGAGCCCACCTACGAGGCCCTGCGGGGCCTCGCCAAGGCCACCGAGGGATCTCCGTACGACGGCGTCATCGCGGAGTACACCAACCCGGTCACCGGCGGCTCCGTCATGCCGACCATGGGCGCCCACATGCAGCTCCTGCGCCCCGGCCAGGCCACCCGGGCACACCGCCACACCGGGTCGGTGATCTACACCGCCGCCAAGGGACGCGGCGTCTCGGTGATCGCCGGACAGCGCTTCGAGTGGCAGCAGGGCGACATGTTCTGCGTGCCCTCCTGGGCCTGGCACGAGCACCACAACCTCGACCAGTCCGAGGACGCCTGCCTCTTCTCCTTCAACGACTTCCCGGTGATGCGCTCGCTCGGTTTCCACCGCGAAGAGGCGTACACCGACAACGGCGGACACCAGCCCACTGCCTGAACCGCTCCCCCGAACCGCTCCCCCGAACCGCTCCGCCGCACCGGACGCCGCCGGCCCTGACACCGGCGCCGGCGCGGCGGAGCACCGAGCCGGGCGCGATGCAATGCCCCGCACCGCCCGGACCGGGGCGGCGGCGCCACCACCCGAGTGCCGCCGCCGCCCGTCCTTCCGCACCATCCCCTCATACGCAAGGAGCCCCCATGCGGCTGGTCAGCTACACCCTCGACGACGCGTCCCCGCGCCTCGGTGCCCAGGTCGACGACATCGTCGTCGACCTCGCCACCCTGGCCGAGCGGGCCGCCGTGGAACTGCCCCTGGACCTGCTGTCGTTCATCCGGGCCGGCGCCGCCGCCCAGGAGACCGCGCGCGGCCTGCTGGCCGCCGGCCCCGCGGCCTGGCCCGCCGAGGCCGTGCACCGGTTCGAGGACGTGTCCCTGCGGGCCCCGCTGCGCCCCGGCAAGATCATCGGGGTCGGGCTCAACTACGTGGAGCACGTGGAGGAGTCCAGCCGCAGCCTGGACACCGACAAGGAGCGGCCCACGCGCCCCGTGCTCTTCAGCAAGCCCGCCACCGCCGTCACCGGCCCCGGACAGCCCATCCTGCACAACGCCGACCTCACCACCCAGCTGGACTGGGAGTGCGAACTGGCCGTCGTCATCGGCCGCACCGCCTTCCGGGTGAGCGAGGAGGACGCGTACGACCACATCTTCGGCTTCAGCATCGTCAACGACATCAGCGCCCGTGACCAGCGCCGCTCCGGCCAGTGGTTCTTCTCCAAGGGCCAGGACTCCTACGCGCCCTTCGGCCCCGCCGTCGTCACGGCCGACGACGTCCCGGACCCGATGGACCTCGACCTCTCGCTGCGCGTCAACGGCGTCACCAAGCAGAAGTCGAACACCCGCCACATGCTCTTCCCCATCGCCCGCCTCATCGCCGACATCTCCTCCGGAGTCACCCTGGAGCCGGGGGACGTCATCGCCACCGGATCGCCCGCAGGCGTCGGAGCCGGCATGGTCCCGCCGGAGTTCCTGCACCCCGGTGACACCGTCGAGGCCACAGTCGAAGGCATCGGCACCCTGACCAACCCCGTCGTCGACGCCCGCTGAGGAGCGACATGTCCCCCCGCACCTACCGCATCGGCCAGATCGTGCCGAGCTCCAACGTCACCATGGAAACCGAGGTCCCCGCGATCCTGCGGGCCCGGGAAGCCATCGCGCCGGAACGCTTCACCTTCCACTCCAGCCGGATGCGGATGACCCACGTCACCCCGGAACAGCTCAAGGCCATGGACGCCGACTCGGACCGCTGCGCCGTCGAGCTCTCCGACGCGCACGTGGACGTACTGGGCTACGCCTGCCTGGTGGCCATCATGAGCATGGGGCTCGGCTACCACCGCACCTCAGAGGAACGCCTGCACGTCCGCACCGTGGAGAACGGCGCCCCCGCCCCCGTCGTCACCAGCGCCGGAGCCCTCGTGCACGGGCTGAACACCCTCAAGGCGAAGAAGATCGCCCTGATCGCCCCGTACATGCGCCCGCTGACGAAGACCGTCGTCGACTACCTCACCCACGAGGGCATCGAGGTGCTCGACTACCAGGCCCTGGAGATTCCCAACAACCTCGACGTCGCCGCCCACGACCCCGCACGCCTCCCCGGGCTCGCCAAGGCCCTGGACCACGGCGACGCCGACGCCGTCGTGCTCTCCGCCTGCGTCCAGATGCCCTCACTGGGCGCCATCGACGAAGCCGAACAGCTCCTCGGCAAGCCGGTCGTCTCGGCGGCCGTGTGCACCGCCCACCAGATGCTGCGCGCCCTGGACCTCCCGGCCGTGGCCCCCGGCGCGGGCCACCTCCTGTCCGGCGCCTACGCGCAAACGCCGCCGGTGCGGCAGTCGTCCGCAGAGGGGTGACGGCGCCGCGCCGCGCCGTCGCCGCCCACCCCGCCCGCCGTGACCTGGACCTGGACGGTTGCCCGTCCGCCAGGCTCGGTAGGATCGCGACCGCAGACGACGGAAGGCGATCATGGCGGACAGTCCCCTCAGGCCCAGCTCGTTGATCAACACGGTCTACGGGGCGTTCGCGCGCCGCCTCGGCGGCTGGCTCTCGGTCGCCGACCTGATCACCCTGATGTCCGAGCTGGACGTCGACGGCCCGGCCGCGCGCTCGGCGATCTCACGGCTCAAGAAGAAGGGCGTCCTCACACCGGAACACCGCGGCGCCACCGGCTACCGGCTCAGCGCGGCCGCACACCCCGTGTTCGACGAGGGCGACCGGCGCATCTTCGGCAGCCTGGAACCGGCGAAGCTCAGCGACGGCTGGGCGATGGCCGTCTTCTCCGTACCGGAGTCCGAGCGCTCGTACCGCTACCAGCTGCGTACCCGGCTGACCTGGCTCGGCTTCGGCAACATCGCCCCCGGCGTGTGGCTGGCCCCCGGCCGGCTCCTCGGCGACGCCCGCGACATGCTCGTCCGGCGCGGGCTCAGCGACTACGTCCACCTGTTCGCCGCGGACTACGCCGCCTTCAGCGACCTGCCGGAGACGGTCAGTTCGTGGTGGGACTTCCCGGCGATCCAGGAGCAGTACGCCACGTTCACCGACGCGTACGGCCCCGTCGCCGCGGGACTCGCGCAGCAGAGCGACATCCCCGGCGACGAGGCCTTCCGGCACTACGTCCCGATGCTCACCCAGTGGCGCCGGCTGCCCTACCTCGACCCCGGCCTGCCCAGCGAGCTGCTCCCCGCCGACTGGAACGCGGTTGCCGCGCGGCGGACCTTCCAGCAGCTGCACGACGTACTCGCCACGCCGAGCCTGCTGCACGTACAGCAGGTCACCGGCTTGACAGAGACGCCGCCCGCCTCCTAGCGCTGTGACCGGAAAGGTTCACCGGGTCGCGGCACTAGGCGCGGGCACGCCGCCAGGTCCCGCGGTGCGCAGGCAACGCGGGACCTGGGGGCAGGGCTGTTCGCCGCCGGGCGGCGGTGCGGCTACGGCACCGCGGGATGGTGCAGGCGGCGCCAGTATCCGGCGATGTCCTCGGTGGCGGTGGTGACCGAGTCGAGGGTCATCGTCGTGCGGGTGTCCCGGCCGTAGCGATCCCACTGGGGCATGGGGTGGTGGTTGGGGTCGCCGGTGCGGACGAAGGAGATCCAGGACGCGTGCATGGTCGCGGCGAGACCGTCGCGGACCCGGGGGCCCAGCCCCGCCAGGAAGGGTGCCTGCGACCACTTGTCGAAGTTGTTGAACACGAACGGCAGCTCCAGGCAGTGCGCGGCCGCGAGTTGACCGTTGTGCGCGGGCGTCGGGAGGTTGAACTGGTAGGCCCAGACCGGACGTCCACGGGCCGCCCGCCGCTCGGCCAGCGCCACGGCGGGCATGCGGAACAGGTCGTCGGTGATCAGGTCCATGAGCACGTCCAGCGGGCGGGCCCCCGGTCGGGCCTCTTCGTAGGCGGTGTAGGCCTGGGCCGCCCGGCTGCCGAAGGTGTTCCGGGCTCTGGCGAGCACCTGGTCCTTGGTTGCCGCGGCGTACGGCTCGCTCAGGGCGAAGGCGAAGTTCGCCTCCTCCCTGGTCCAGCCGATCAGGACCTCGATGTCCGCCCCGGCGCCGCTGAGCAGCAGGTCGGCCGGGTCGCGGTCCAGCGTGACCTCGTCCAGCACAGGCAGGAACGGGGTCGACCAGTACCCCCACTGTCCGGTGCGCCCGAACATCTCGAAGGTGGCGGCGATCAGGCGCGGCCAGGGTACGGCGCGGAGCTCCGCCACGTTCTTGGCGCCGACGATGTCCAGGAAGGTCGCGGTGCGCTGCAGTGACTCGGCGCGGGTGGGGATCTTCAGCCCGAGCGGCGGGCTCTGCAGGATCGCGCGCCGGAAGAGCGGGCGGCCCTTGGTCTTGGCGCCGGCCAGCGCCGCGACCGACAGCGCGCCGCCGGACTGTCCGGCGACGGTGATGTTGTCCGGGTCCCCGCCGAAGGCGGCGATGTTGTCCCGTACCCAGTTCAGCGCGGCGAGTTGGTCGGTGAGCCAGAAGTTCCCGCCGGCGCCTTCCTCCCCGAAGTAGAGGTAACCCAGCGGCCCGAGGCGGTAGTTGATGGTCACGACGACGAGGTCGCCGTTGCGCGCGAAGGTCTCGCCGGAGTAGTTCGGCATCGAGCCGGATCCGGAGATGAAGCCGCCGCCGTGGATCCAGACCATCACCGGCCGCTTGGCGCCACCGACTCCGGGGGTCCAGACGTTGAGCGTGAGGCAGTCCTCGTCGAAGGGGGGCGAGCCGTGCGTTCCGAGCACCTGGTCGCCGCCTTCCCGGTAGGGCTGCGGCGCGCTCGGTCCGAAGGCGGTCGCGTCGCGCGTCCCCTGCCATCCGGGATGGGGCTGAGCCGGTCGCCATCGAAGGGCGCCGACCGGCGGCGCCGCGTAGGGCACGCCCTTGAAGACGTCGAGGCCCCCTTCGGTGCTTCCGCGCAGTCGGCCCGCGGGCGCCTCCACCACGGGCGAGGCCGCGGCGGCGCGCGGGGCGGCCTGCGCCGTGCCCCCGCCCGACAGGCCGGAGAGGAGCGCGGCACCCGCCAACACCCCGCTGTTCTTGAGGATCTTGCGCCGCGATGGATCACCGGTCATGGTGCTTCACTCCCTGACTGATCAAGAGCCCGTCGCCGAATCGGCATAGCGTCTTTTTGACGAGGGTCAGTGTTACGGCATACGTCGGGCCGGGGTCAAGGGGTGGGATTCCCGTCCGTCCTGCGATATCGCGAACTCTTGACGTACGTCGGTGAAGCGCGATAGACACGTGTCACTTCCGATATCCCTGCCGGCCGCCGGCGAGCTCGCCCCGGCATCGGCCCTCGCTTCGAGCCCGTCCACGCGGCGACGAAAAGCGCACCCCGACCGGCAGCCAGGCCACCCCTGGGAGCCGGGCCTCCCTCCTCTGGGACCCCTCAAGGCAGCCCCATCAGCAACATCCGGCCCTTCAGGGCCGGTTGACAACGTTCGGAGTTTCCATGGCAGGTCGAATTCGTCCCGTTGCTCTGATCGCCGTGACGACGGCAGCCCTCTTCCTGGCCACGGCATGTGGTGGCGCCAGCCTGGGAACGGGCGACGGCGACAAGCAGAACGGGCCCGTGAAGATCGGGCTCCTCGTCCCCCAGTCGGGGACCTACAAGGCGCTGGGCGACGACATGAAGCAGGGCTTCGAGCTCTACGTCAAACAGCACGGCGGCAAGCTCGGCGGGCGCGAGGTGGAGGTCGTGATCGCGGACGAGGGGGAGACGGCCGACTCGGGCAAGGCGGCGGCTGAGAAGCTGGTCAAGCAGGACCGCGTGCTGGCGGTGAGCGGCGTGGTCAGCTCGGCCACCATCAACGGGGTCAAGGACCTGTTCGAGAGCAGCAAGGTCCCGCTCATCGGCTCCAACGCCTCGCCCACGACCCTGACCGGGACCGAGTACATCTGGCGCACCTCGTACGTCAACGACGAACCGGGCAAGGCGCTCGGCAAGCACGTGGCCGAGAAGGCCGGCGGCCCGGTCTTCCTGATCGCGGCCGGCTACCAGGCCGGCAAGGACGAGGTGGACGGCTTCAAGTCCACCTTCCTCCCGGCGGGCGGCAAGATCGCGGGGGAGGAGGTCTACACGCCGTTCCCGGGGACCAAGAACTTCCAGCCCTACCTCGCGCAGATCGAGCGCTCCGGAGCCAAGGCCGTCTTCTGCTTCTACGCCGGCGGCGCGGCCGTCGACTTCGTCAAGCAGTACCGGGACTTCGGACTGGCCGGCAAGATCCCGCTCTACGCACCCGGCTTCCTCACCGAAGGCGGCGTGCTCAAGGGACAGGGGGAAGCGGCCGACGGCATCCTGACCGCACTCAACTACAGCGCGGACCTGGACAACGCGGCGAACAAGCAGTTCGCCCCGGCGTACAAGTCCGCCTACGGTGCGGACCCGACCACGTACGCGATGGCGTCATGGGACGCGGCGCAGGTGCTCGACCGGGCGATCGAGGCCGCGGGTGACACGGTGACCTCGGAAACGGTCAACGCCGCCATCGCCGGAGTGGGCGACATCGACAGCCCGCGCGGCACCTGGCGGTTCAACAACGGCGGCACGCCCATCCAGCCCTGGTACCTGCGCGAGGTCAAGCAGGGGGCCAACTCCGTCAGCTCCGAGCTCGTCCGGCTGGGCGGCTGACATGTACGGGTGGTTGGACGGCAACTTCGTCAGCGTCATCGACGGGGTCGCCTTCGGTCTGCTGTTGTTCACCATCGCGGTCGGCCTCTCCCTGGTCTTCGGCATGATGGACGTTCTCAACCTGGCGCACGGCACGCTCTACCTCGCCGGGGCCTACGTCGCCTACGCGCTGTCGGACGGCAGCCTGTGGGGCCTGCTCCTCGCGCTGGCGGCCGGCGCCCTGCTGGGCACCCTGGGCGGAGCGGCGCTGACGTTCCTCACCCAGCCGCTGGCCCGGCGCGGGCACCTCGACCAGGCCGTGCTGACGCTCGGCATCACCTTCATCGTCGCCGACCTCCTCGCCGCCGCCTTCGGCGGGGAGGTACTGCCCACCGACCCGCCGACATCGCTCCGCGGCACGGTGGACCTCCTCGGCCACGCCTACCCGGTCTACCGGCTCGTGTTCATCGGCGTCGCGACCGGCCTCGCCGCCCTCGTGTACCTCCTGTTCGAACGCAGCTCGCTCGGAGCACTGGTACGGGCCACCGTCGCGGACCGGGACATGGTCCGCGCGCTGGGCGTGGACATCCGCAAGGTGCTCTACGGGGTCTTCGCGCTCGGCGCGGCCCTGGCCGTGGTCGGCGGTGTCCTCGGGGCGCCGATCCTGGGTCCCGGCCCGGGCGTCGACGAGACCGTCCTCGTCCTCTCGCTCGTCGTCGTGGTCGTGGGCGGTCTCGGATCCGTGCGCGGCGCGCTCGCCGGCGCGCTCCTCATCGGCCAGGTGCAGACGCTCGGGGTGGCGCTGCTCCCGGAGTACGCCCCCTTCCTGCTCTTCGGCACCATGCTGGTCGTGCTCGTCGTCCGCCCGCACGGCCTGGTCCCGTCGGGGGTGCGCGCATGAGCCCGTCCCGATCCGACGGATCCGCAGCAAGACGACTGTTCACGACCGCCGTGGCCCTCGGGCTCGCGGCGGCCCCCTTCGTCCTCGGCTCGTACGCCATCGGCACCCTGTCGCGGATCCTGGTGTTCGCCCTGCTCGCGATCAGCGTGAACCTGCTCACCGGCCTGACCGGACTGCCGACGCTCGGCCAATCGGCCTACTTCGGCGTCGGTGCCTACACGTCGGCCATCGTCGCGACCCGACTCACCGACGTCGGGGTGTTCCAACTGCTCATCGCCGCCGGGGTCTCCGCGCTGGTGGCCGTCCCCACGGGATGGCTGGCGGTGCGGGCCCGGGGCGTGGTGTTCCTGATGTTGACGCTGGCCATCGGCGAGATCGCCTACAGCGCCGCCGTCAACTGGAAGTCGCTGACGAACGGCACCGACGGCGTGTCCGGCATCCCGCCCGTCGTACCGCTGCCGGGCATGTCCGCGCTGGAGCTCGACGGGCTGGTGTACTTCTACGTCCTGGCCGTCTTCCTGCTGCTCTTCGCGGCCGTCTCCCGACTGGGCTCCACACCGTTCGCCCTCGCCCTGCGCGGGATCCGCGACAACGAGCGCCGCATGAGCGCGATCGGATACCCCACCCGACGGTACGCCCTGGCCGTCTACTGCGGCGCCGGGGCGCTTGCCGGCGTCGCCGGCGGCCTGTGGGTGTCGGTGCAGCGGTTCGTCTCGCCCGGCGACGCGGGATTCGAGATCGCCGCCCTCGCCCTGCTCGCCGTCGTCATAGGCGGCTCCGGCTCGATGTGGGGGGCCTGTGCCGGGGCAGCGCTCGTCTGGCTCACCCGCGACTACCTCGGAAACCTGGAAGCCGTCGCCGGACGCGGGCCGCTGCTGCTCGGACTGTTCTTCGTCATCGCCGTCTACGCGCTGCCCCGCGGGCTGGCCGGCGTACGGCTCCCGCCCAAGCTGACCCGGAAGAGGACGGCGTGACAGAACACGATCTACTGGAACTACGCCGGGTCTCCCGACACTTCGGCTCCTTCCGGGCCTTGGACGAGGTCGACCTCACCGTGCGCCGGGGTGCCCGGCACGCCGTCATCGGCCCGAACGGCGCGGGCAAATCGACCCTGTTCAGCCTGATCTCGGGCACGCAGGCGACGACCTCCGGAACCATCCTCGTCGACGGGCAGGACGTGACCCGGCTGCCCGTGGACCGCCGGGTCGGACTCGGTGTCGCCGCGACGTTCCAGCACTCCAGTCTCTTCATGCGGGAGACCGTGCTGGAGAACGTCCTGCTCGCAGTGCTCCGCCGGGCCGGCGGCGGACTCGGCGGCCGGCGGAGGGTCAGTGCCCGGACGACGGAGATCGCGCGGGCGCGGACGCTGCTCGAACAGGTGGGACTGCCCGACCGGCACGACGTCCAGGCTGCCGCCCTCTCGCACGGCGAACGGCGCCAACTGGAGGTCGCCGTCGCCCTGGCCACCGAACCCAGGCTGCTGTTGCTGGACGAGCCGGCCGCCGGGATGTCCCCGGCGGAGACGGCTCGACTCACCGAACTCGTCGCCGCCCTGCCGGCCGACGTGACGGTACTCCTGATCGAACACGACCTCGACATGGTCTTCGAGCTCGCCGACACGGTGACGGTCATGCACCTCGGCAGACACCTGAAAACCGGTACCCCGGACGAGGTGCGGGCCGCCGGCGAGGTTCAGAGCGCCTACCTCGGCACGATGGAGGCCGCCTCGTGAAGCCGTTCTTCAGCATCCGCGGCCTGAGCTCCGGCTACGCCGGGGGAGTGGTCCTGGGCGGCGTCGATCTCGACCTCGACGAAGGCGGGATCGTCGCGGTCCTCGGCCGCAACGGGGTCGGCAAGACCACCCTCATCTCGACCGTCATGGGTCTCGTCCGGCCGTACGAAGGCAGCATCGCCCTCGGCGGTCGCGAGCTCGCCGGATCCCGTGTCGATGTGATCGCCCGGGCCGGCGTGGGAGTCGTACCGCAGGGGCGCCGGGTCTTCGCGCCGCTGACCGTGGCGGAGCACCTGGCGATCGCGTCGAGGCGGTCGACCCGGGGCCCGTGGACGAGGGCCCGCGTCTTCGACCTGCTCCCGCGGCTGGGGGAGCGGCTCGGGCACCGCGGTGACCAACTCTCCGGCGGGGAACAGCAGATGCTCGCGATCGCCCGGTCCCTGCTGGGGAACCCGCGGCTGCTGCTCCTCGACGAGCCGTCCGACGGCCTCGCGCCCGCCATCGTCGCCCAAGTGGGTGAGGTCATCCGCGAGGTGAGCGCGCAGGGCATGTCGGTGGTCCTCGTCGAACAGAACCTGGGGCTCGCCTTCTCCGTCGCGCAGAACGTCGCGGTCATGCAGAAGGGCCGCATCGTCCACGAGGCGGCCTGCGCGGAATTCCGATCCAGTCCCGAAGACAGGCGGCGTCTGCTGGGCGTCGACTGATCGAGCGGACGCATCCTACGAGACGAGCCCCGAACCGGGGCTCGTCTCGTAGGCGTTTCCCGATCGTCAGAGACCCGACGCCCCGTGCCAGATTCGACGGGACGCCGAGAGCGGGTCCTCGACGACCGACGGTTCGGTGTCCCAGAGGCGGGTCGCCGGCCGCTGCGCGGTGAAGGGCGCCCAGCCGGGATCCCCCGACGCGGCGAAGGAGATCCAGGAGGCGCGGAGCCGTTCGGACAGGCGCGTGAAGTCCTGGGACGGGACCTTGCCGCCGAACAGGAAGCCGGCCAGAGGCCCTCGCGTGTGGCCGAAGGTCGCCGGTATGTCCACGGTGTGACAGGCGCCGAGGGCCCCGCCGAAGGCCGGACTGTTCCACGTGAAGTCATAGAGCCACGTCCGTCCGCCCGACGCGGCGTGTGCCTCGGCCAACCACGTCGCGGGCATCCGGAACAACGCGTCGGAGAACATGGTGACGTACAACTGGGAGTCGCTCAGCTCCGGATGGGCGGCGCGGTAGTCGGCCGCGGCCTGCCGGCCCAGCCGCAATCCATCGGCGACGGTACCGAGGTCGAGGTCGCGGATCTTCGCCGAGGGCCGCGCCGGCCCTCGCGATGCCCGATCGCGGAATCCCGCGCGCGCCGCCGCGAGCATCATGGGCACGGCCTTGACCATGGCGCCGAGTTTGATCTTGACGAGGCCGCGATCCATGGCGAACAGGGTGAACTCGTCATGCGTGTAGCCGGAGATCAGGTCGACGTCACGTGCGCACCCCGAACGGAGGGCGAGCCATGGCTTGTCGACCACGGTGACGCCGTCGATGACGGGCGAGAACGCGGTGATGGCCTCGGGAGTCGTCCACTTCGCCGGATCCTCCCTCATCGCGGACAGAGGCTCGTCCTGTACCGCCAGTAGGGCTTCGGGGGACACCGAGGCCAGACCGTCGAGGCCCACGCCGACCGCCTCCGCGATCGTCGCGGCGATCCTCCGGGCTTCCTCCTCGGGCAGGAACCGCCCGGCCATGCTCTGGACGATGGCCCGACGGAACAGCCCGCGCGCGGCCGGTGCGGACAGCAGGGCGGCGACGGACGCGCCTCCGCCGGACTCGCCGAATATCGTCACGTTGTCCGGGTCGCCGCCGAAGGCGGCGATGTTCTCCCGTACCCATGTGAGTGCGGCGGCCTGGTCGAGGAAGCCCCGGTTGGCGGGTGCCCCCGGTACGTAGCCGAACCCCTCGAATCCGACGCGGTAGTTGAACGTCACCATGACCACGCCGCCCCGGGCCAGCACCTCGCCGTCGTAGCTCGGATCGGCGCTATGGCCCGTCTTCCACCCCCCGCCGTAGATCCACACCATGACCGGCAGCCGGTCACCGGCGCCCCCCGGGGTCCAGACGTTCATGCTGAGGCAGTCCAGGCCGTCCTCCGGCCGCCAGGCCGAGGGCATTCCGGGAAGCAGCGGCAACTGCGGCGGCGCGGCGCTGAAGGACGTGGCCGGACGGACACCGTCCCAGGCGGGGACCGGAGCCGGCGCCCGGAACCTGAGGGGCCCTTCCGGGGGGAGGGCGTAGGGAATGCCCTTGAAGACCGACAGCCCGTCCTCGGCCGTGCCTTCGACCTTGCCGGTGAGGGTCTCGATGACAACACCCATGGGGGTGGCTCCTTTCAAGTGGAGAGTCTGAGGACCGCGTCGAGCAGGCATTTCCCGCCGAACATCAGGTCGGTGATCCGGGCATGCTCGTCAGGTGCGTGGATGAGCCGCATGACGTCCGCGTCGCTCGCGGAGGGAAAGAATCCGACGACCTTCGTGTCGGGGAGGGCGCGGGCGTCCGTGGCGGCCGGATTGATGTACGGCAGCACCCGCGCCCCCGGTTCGTGGGCCGCGACGGTCTCGCCCAGCACCCGCAGGAGCTCCGGGGCTTCCTGGCCGGCGCGGCTCACCCTGCCGTGCAGCAGCGACACCTCGACACGGTCCCCGAGGGCCCTTTGGACCTGCGCCACCCACTGTTCGGGCCGCTCGCCCGGAAGCAGACGCCCGTCCAGCACCACGCCCGCTTCCACGGGCACCACGTTCTGGCGCTGCCCCGCGGACAGCACGGTGGGTGTGGCGGTGTTGTGCAGCCCCGCGACGACGAACTCCCGCAGGACGGGATCGATGGGCAGGCTGTTCGCACGGGCCCAGGTGGGGTCCTTCAGCAACTGGCCGATCGCCTCGGCGCCCGGGCCCGGGTGCAGGTCCGCCAAGGTGGCGAGCATGCGCCGCGAGGCCGGACACAGCACCGACTCCGGGGCGAACGCGCGCAGCCTCAGCAGCGCCTCGGCCAGCGTGAAGACCGCCGACTCGGAGCGCGGGACCGAGGCATGGCCGCCCGGCCCGCGAGCGGTGACCCGCATCCGGGCACTTCCCTTCTCGGCCACCTGGACGGTGTAGACGGGGCCGCCGGGCGTCACGAAGCGCTGGCCGCCGCCTTCGTTGAACGCGAACTCGGCCTCGACGAGGCCGCGGTGGTGCTCCCACAGCCAGTACGCCCCCAACCGGCTGCCGGCCTCCTTGTCGGCGGTGACCACCAGCAGCACGTCCCGCCGCAGCGAGATCCGGTGCGCGGCGAGGAGTTGCATGATCAGCAGGCTCGCGGCGATCTGGCCCTTCATGTCGAGTGCCCCGCGGCCCCACACACGGCCGTCGGCCACCTCGCCCGAGAAGGGGGGACGGCTCCATCCGCTCGGCCCCGCGCCGACCACGTCGGCGTGGCCCAGCAGCATGAGCGGCGGATCCTGTCCCGTCCCGGGCAGCCGGGCGACGAGGTTGGCCCGTCCGGGCTCGGACTCCAGGATCTCGTGTGCGATACCGGAGCGGGACAGCTCGCGGGAGAGGTGGCGGGCGACGGCGATCTCGTTGCCCGGAGGGTTCGAGGTGTCCAGGCGGATCAGCGCCGAAAGGTGGTCTACGAGGTGTCGTTCCTGGTCGGCCCAGGAGAAGGGCAGCGACATCGGCTGAGGCGAGGTGGGCATCTACGCTCCGGAGCGCGCCGAAGAGGGAGGGAGGAGGTCGTGGCGGGAGGCGTACGCAGCCGTGTCCCCCCAGGGAGGGGCGCGGTCATCCGGAGCCCCGTGGCTTGAATGGGGTGCCGTTGGTGATGTTACACGTGTAACTTACCGGATGACCGGACCGATCGTCCCTTGGAGGTTTCGCTCATGGCTCCTTCTTCCGATCAGAACCTGTTCTCCGCGCTCGGTCGAGTGGTGGTGCTCGTCGCGGATGCCGAGGCCGCCCTGGATTTCTACCGGGACGTCCTGGGCTTCTCGGTCCTGCACGATCAGACGGCCGATGGTTATCGCTATCTGCACATCGGTCTGCCCGGCCAGGCGCACGTGGGCCTCTGGCTGATGCCCGCGACCACGGCGTGGGAGCGCGACCTGATCGGCCGTCAGTGCGGTGGTCAGCCCCTGCTCGTTTTGTACACGGCCGATGTGGAGCGGACCGGCAGACACCTTCGCGATCACGGCGTGCGGGTGTGGGGCGAGCGGGAGGAGGACGAAAGTCGTTCCCTGCACTTCGCGGACCTGTACGGGAACGTCATCGTCGCGGCGCAGCCGGTCGTGCGATGACGACCGCCGACGAGTATGAGAAGCACGTCGCGGAAGCCCTACGGGCCACCATGTCGGGCTGGGACTTCAGTTGGCTGACGGGCCGGGCGGACGGCGAGGGCCCCTCCTGGGACTACGAACGGCACGCCCGCGCCCTGCTCCCGAGCGCGCGCAGCCTCCTGGACATCGACACCGGCGGCGGTGAACTCCTCGCCTCGCTCACCCCCCTGCCGCCGCGGAGCGTGGCCACCGAGAACTGGCCGCCCAACCTCCACCCGGCCCGGCAACGCCTCTCCCCGCTGGGGGTGGAGGTCCACCGCGCATCGGGCTCGAACCTGCCACCCGGACCCTTCGACCTGATCCTCAACCGGCACGGAGCGCTGGACGCGGCGAGCATCCGCACCGCACTCGCGCCGGGCGGCCGACTCCTCACCCAGCAGGTGGGCAGCCGCAACCAGCTGGAACTGAACGAAACCCTCGGCATCCCCTCACCGGCCGACCCCGACACCTGGACCCTGGGCGTCGCCGTACGGGCACTGGAAGGCGCGGGCCTTCACGTGACCACGGCGCGCGAGGAGATGAGCCGCTACACCTTCCACGACATCGGAGGGGTGATCTTCCAACTGCGGGCCATTCCCTGGCAGTTCCCGGGGTTCGAGCCCTCCGAGCACGAGCCCGCGCTACGCCGACTCGATCAGCGCATCAGAATCACAGGCGGGTTCACGGTGCACGACCACCGGTTCCTGATCGAGGCGCGAGCACGACCGTGAGGACCGAGTCGAATGCCGCGCTGCCCGCCGCGCCGCGTCCCCCGCCGCCGGGAAGTCAAAGTCGCCAGTACGTACCCGTACGGGAGTCGACGTGCACCACGTGCCGGCCGACGCGCACCACGTGGTGGTCCGGACCGGACCAGGAGCCGGTAGCGCCGTCGGCACCGGGCAGTGGGGTCCAGACCTCCAGGAAGGTGCTGCCGTCCGGGTTGGTACCCCGCTCGACGAGATGGGCACCCTCCCACCGGAAGGTGCCGGCGTCTTCGCCGGGCTCGCCCGTGAGGTGGTGGAAGTGCACCTGGGAGCCGTCGAAGGACGTCGTACCGGCGAAGCCCCGACTGTCGGCGTAGTACCGGCCGGCCTGCAGCCACACCACCTCACGGTCTTCGAGGAGGGGCCCGCCGTCGCGGCTGATGCCGCGCCGGAGCCAGGCGCCGTGCTCGGGCACCGGGACGCCGGGGCCGCCGGGAAAGCGGCCCGTCGGTTCCGGCTCAGGCCCGGTCATCGGCGGCGGTGTCGTCCACGGCCAGGAGCGTCAGCGGTACATTGCCGCGTACGGCCTGCGAGTACGGGCAGACGGCGTCGGCCCGGTGCAGCAGGGGCTGGAGGTCTGCCGCCCGCCACCCCGGCAGGCTGACGGTGAGGGCCACCGCGAGGCCGTAGCCCGCCGGCGTGTCCGTGGTGCCGAGCTGCACTTCGCAGGCCACGCGCGCGGCGGAGGCGTCCGCCCCGAACTCGGCGGCGACCTCCGCGAGCGCGGAGGTGAAGCAGGCGGCGAAACCGGCCGCGAACAGCTGCTCGGGGTTGGTGGTGCCGGGCACCTTCTTGCGCGGCGGGGCGAGGCGGACGTCCAGGCGCCCGTCGTCCGTGCGGACGGATCCGGTACGGCCCCCGGCGGCATGCGCGGTCGTCCGGTACAGGCTGCGGGTGAGTGGCACGGTCATGGCGTTCGGCCCATCTTGCTCGACGAGGACGCTGCCCGGGTGCGGACAGCGGACGGCGCTGCTCGTGCAGCACCTCGCGCGTCGTCGTGCGTAACCGGGTACGGCGCATCTCGTCCGGGGCCTTGGATCCGGCCGCCGGACAATCTAGCAACCGGCGCGGCGGGCCGGGGCCTCGCTCATGGTGAGGTGCCTCACCCGCTGCCGGCCCCGTCGCGAACCGAGGACGCCGGCCGGCGCAGGGTGCGGTACGCCCCCGGAGGCATGCCCTCCCACCGGGTGAAGGCACGGACCAGGGCCGTCGCGCCGCTCAGGCCGACGAGGGGCGCGATCCGGTCCAGCGGCAGGGGCGTGGTCTCCAGCAGTCGCCTGGCCCGGCCGTGGCGGGCGGTGTCGAGGAGCGCGCGCCACGACGTGCCCTCCGCGTGCAGGGCCCTGCGCAGCGACCGGACGCTGAGGTTGAACTCCTTGGCGGGGCCCTCGGGGCCCGCGTCCTCGAGCGCGGCGTGCTCCAGCCACCGCCGCACGCGCTCGGCCACGGTCGCGGCACTGGACAGCCGGTGCAGGAGCCGGTCGGCGTAGGTCCGGTGCAGGGCGTTGAGCGCCGGATCGTAGAGGGGGCGGCGCCTGTCGAGGTCCTCGTTGGACACCGTGATCGCGTTCTCCGGGGCGTCGAAGGTGACGGGGCAGCCGAGGACGCGGGCGTAGGGCTCCGGCGAGCCCGCACGGGGGTGGGCGAACGACACGGCCAGGGGCGCCCAGTCGTCGCCGGCGATCCAGCGGCCCGCCCGCACCATGCTGCTGACGATCGCCTCCACCTGCTGGGGGTGCATGGCCGCCGGGTCGACGGTCGGCCGGTAGCAGACCCGGCCGGCGTCCCCGCGGCGGTCCAGGGTCACCGTGCCCGCCTGGCTCACCAGGGGGTGGTAGCGCTCGGCGGCCTGCGCGGCGTCCGCGAGGCTGGCGCAGGTGAGGACGAGGTGGCCCAGGATGTGCAGGCCTTCGGGCCGGATGCGGTCGCCCACGAGGAGCCCGGTGTGCGGGCCGGAGTCCCGGGCGCCGAGCACCTCGTCCCACAGGGCGCGCATCTCGCCGAACTCGAGCCGGTCCGTGGGCAAGGCCCAGGAACCGGACCCGCCGGCGCCCTCCGCCGTCGCGTTCAGGACGGCGAGGGCGTAGCACGCGGTGACGGAGGGCGGCTCGATGGTGGACACGGCCGCCAGTCAATGCGGGCGCACCACCCCCGTCAACACCGTCGGCGACGCGGCCCATGGGAGCGGGTTCGGGGAGTCAACGGATTGGCCGCAGGAGTGAATGACGGCGACGCGGGCCGCTCCTAAGGTCGGCCTTCGGACACCGAGGGGATCAGGGGCCATGGAGCACCGGGGAAGCGTGCTGCCCTGATCACCACCGCTCAGAGGAGTACGCCCGTGATTCTCTTCCTGCTTCCCGCAGGCGACTACGACCCGACCGAGGCGGCGGTGCCCTGGGCCGCACTGCGGGACGCCGGCTTCGAGGTGCGGTTCGCGACCCCCGGCGGGAAGGTCGCGTTCGCCGACCCCAGGCTCACGGACCTCGGCTTCTCCTGGCTGTCGCCCTGGCTGATGACCCGCCGCGCCGAGCTCGCCGCCTACCGGCGCCTCACCGACGACCGCTGGTTCCTCGCCCCCTCCTCGTACGCCGATGTCGACCCGGCCGAGATCACGGGCCTGTTCGTACCCGGCGGCCACGCCGAGGGCATGCGGACTCTGCTCGAGGACGCCACCGCCCAGCAGTTGTTCGCCCGGGTCTTCATCCAGGGCCTGCCGGTGGGGGCCGTCTGCCACGGCGTGCTGCTCGCCGCGCGGGCCAAGGATCCCGCCACCGGGCGCTCCGTCCTCCACGGCCGGCGGACGACGGCCCTGACGTCCCTGCTGGAGCTGACCGGTTGGAACCTCACCCGCCTCTGGCTCGGCCGCTACTACCGCACGTACCGCACCACCGTGCAGCAGGAGGTCACGGCGGCGCTCGCCGATCCGAGCCATTTCCTCGCCGGCCCACCGCTGCCCGTCCGCGACACCGCGGCCCGGCCGGGACGGGGCTTCACCGTCAGGGACGGCAACTACGTCTCCGCGCGGTGGCCCGGCGACTGCCACCGGCTGGCGGCCGAGTACCTGGCCCTGGTCCGTACCCATGCGGCGGGAGCGGTGCACCGATCGGGTTGAGCCCGGCCCCCACATCGCGCGGGCCGGCGGCCGAAGACCATCTCCGCAGTGTCATGAACGCTTCGTGAAAGGGATGGGGATGAATCGACGAAGAGCCTTCGGGCGAAGCCGGTACCTCTTGACCGGCCTGGTCCTCGCGATGGTCACCCTGATGCTCGGCCCGGCGGCCACCGGCGCGTCGGCGGGCCCGCAGTGGTGGGAGCCCGTGGCGCGGCCGGCCCCGGACTCGCAGGTCAACGTCACGGGGGAGCCGTTCACCGGGACCGACGCCCAGGGCCGGGTCCGCGGATACGTCGACGGGCACGTCCACCTGATGTCCAACGAGGGCTTCGGGGGACGGCTGGTCTGCGGCAAGGTCTTCTCCACGGCGGGGGCGGCGGACGCCCTCAAGGACTGCCCCGAGCACTACCCCAACGGCGTCCTCGCCCTCTTCGACATGATCACCAAGGGCGGTGACGGCCGGCACGACCCGAACGGCTGGCCGACGTTCCGCGACTGGCCGGCCCACGATTCCGCCACCCACCAGCAGACCTACTACGCCTGGGTGGAGCGGGCCTGGCGGGGCGGCCAGCGGATCCTGGTCAACGACATGGTCACCAACGGGGTCATCTGCTCGCTCTACTTCTTCAAGGACCGCGGCTGCGACGAGATGACCGCGATCAGGCTCCAGATCCAGAAGACGTACGAACTCCAGGACTACGTCGACGCCATGTACGGCGGCGCCGGCAAGGGCTGGTTCCGGGTCGTCACCGAGCCCGACCAGGCACGCAGGGTCATCCAGGAGGGCAAGCTCGCCGTCGTCCTCGGGGTGGAGACCTCCGAACCGTTCGGCTGCAAGCAGGTGCTGGACGGCGCCCGCTGCACCATGGCCGACATCGACCGCGGCCTGGACGAACTGCACCGGCTGGGCGTGCGCAGCATGTTCCTGTGCCACAAGTTCGACAACGCCCTGTGCGGCGTCCGGTTCGACTCGGGCACCCAGGGCATGGCCATCAACGTCGGCCAGTTCCTGTCGACGGGCACCTTCTGGAGCACGGAGCCCTGCCCCGGCCCCGAGCACGACAACCCGATCGGCTGGGGGCTCGCCGCAGGCCTGTCGGCCGAGGATTCCGCCACCACGCCGGCGGAGGCGGAAGCCAGGATCCGGGGCGCCCTGCCGGAAGGGGTCGAACTGCCGCAGTACGGCGCCTCCCTGCAGGCGGCGCAGTGCAACCGGCGGGGCCTGACCGCGCTGGGCGAGTACGCGGTGCTGGGCATGACGAAGCGCAACATGATGCTGGAACTCGACCACATGAGCGTCAAGGCGGCGAACCAGGCGCTGCGCGTGCTCGAAGCCGAGCACTACTCCGGTGTCCTGTCCACCCACGGCTGGATGGACGACAACTGGACCGAGCGGCTCTACCGCCTGGGCGGCTTCATCACCGGCCACATGTACGAGGCGCCCGCGTTCACCGCCGAAGCGCGCAGGCACGCCGCCCTGCGCGCCAAGTACGGCGCCGGGTACGGGATCGGCACCGACATGAACGGCTTCGCCTGGCTCCCCGGCCCCCGGGCCGCCGCCGGGAACCCCGTCCGCTACCCCTTCCGCAGCCCCGACGGCGGCTCCGTCCTCGACCGACAGGTCACCGGCTCACGCGTCTGGGACGTCAACACCGACGGCGGCGGCACCCACTACGGCCTCGTCCCGGACTGGATCGAGGACATCCGGGTCACCGGCGGCCAGGACGTGGTGGACGAGCTCATGCAGGGCGCCGAGGGCTACCTGCGCACCTGGGAGCGCAGCCGCGGCCACACCACGCCCTACGCACCGCTGGTCCGCGGCTACCGCCCGCACGCCGGGCACCTGGCCTCCTCGCGCCCCCTGCCCGCCGGGTTCACCCACGAGGGGGTCTGGAAGGTGCTGCGGGACCCCGCGCCCGGCACGGTCCGGCTCTACGAGTGCAAGGTGGCGAACCACTCGCTGCTGACCCGTGATCCGGGGTGCGAGGGCCAACAGCCGCTCGGCGCGGTCGGATACGTGTACACCGGGGCGGTGCCGGGCTCGGTGCCCCTCTACCGGTGCCACATACCGTCGATCTTCGACCACTTCGTCTCCAACAGGGCCGACTGCGAGGGGCCTTACGTGAAGGAGGGCCTGCTCGGCCACGTCATGCCGGTGGCCGCGCCCTAGGGCCTGTCGTCAAATTCCCGTCTGCCCCGCGACGTCTGGCACGCACTCTCGCCGCACCGGGCGAAAGCCCAAGTACGTCCAGTACGAGGGCTTCCGCCCGGCACGCCGAGAGCACGCACCAGACGCCGCGGGGCCGCCCTTCGGGCGACGACGGGAATTTGACGACAGGCCCTAGGCCCTGTCGGCGAAGCCAAGGGTGCCCCCGGCGCGTGCGACCCGGGGGAGCCCGTGGGGCGAACCGGTTCGCGTCAGGCGCCGGCGGACGCCCGCCGGATCGCGTCGAGTGCGCGCGTCACGTCGTCGTCGGTCGTCGACCAGTTGCTCACCGAGATGCGCATGACGCGTCGCCCGCGCCACGTGGAGCCGCTGATCCACGTCGTGCCGTCGTCGAGCAGCCGGGTGAGCACCCGTTCCGTGCGCTCGTCGTCGCCGAACTCGGCGCAGACCTGGGTGAACACCACGTCGTTGAGGACTGTCGCGCCGGCTGTCCCGGCGATGCCGGTGGCGAACGCGGCGGCGTGCCGGCACAGTCGCTCGACGAGGTCGGCCACGCCCGAGCGGCCGAGGGACCTGAGCGCCGCCCACACGGTGAAGGCCCTGCCCCGCCGGGAGAGTTCGGGGACCTTGTCGATGGGGTCGCCCTGTTCGTGCTGGATGAGGTAGTCGCCGCGCAGCCCCATGGCCGCGCGGATCGCGGACGGGTCGCGCACGATGGCGAGGCCGCAGTCGTAGGGCACGTTCAGGGTCTTGTGGGCGTCCGTCGCCCAGGAGTCGGCGTCCGCGCAGCCCGCCGTCAGGTGCGCGTACCTCGGGGACGCGGCCGCCCACAGTCCGAAGGCGCCGTCGACGTGCACCCACGCGTCCGCCTCGCGAGCGGCACCGATCGTCGGGGCGAAGGGATCGAAGGCCCCGGAGTGGATGTCACCGGCCTGCAGGACCACGATCGTCGGGCGCTGCCCGCCCGCCGCCAGGGCGCGGCGCAGGGCAGCGGGCTCGATGCGTCCCTGCCCGTCCGCCGTCACCAGTTCGGGTTGGCCGAGTCCCAGGTAGCGGAGCGCCAGGTCGATGGCCATGTGGCGGTCCTCGCCGGCGATGACGCGTACCGCCGGCCCGCCCGTGAGTCCGTCGCGGGCGACGTTCCAGCCGGCGCGCCGCAGCACCGTGTCGCGCCCGGCGGCGAGGCAGGTGAAGTTGGCCATCGTGGCACCCGTGGTGAAGCCGACGGCGCTGTCGGCCGGCAGGCCCAGCAGATCCAGCAACCACGCGCCGGCGACCTGTTCCACCGCCGCGTACGCGGGTGAGGCGGCGCGCATCACGCAGTTCTGGTCCCAGGCGCTGACCAGCCAGTCCGTGGCGAGCGCGGCCGGTTCGGTGCCACCGACCACGAACCCGTAGAAGCGGCCACTGGGGAACGCGGTGAGTCCCGGCTCACAGGCCGTGGCGAGCAGGTCGACGACATCGGCGGGCGCGCCGGGAGCGTCGGGCAGTTCGTCACCGAGCGCGCGCACGATCTCGTCGACCGAAGCGCGGGCGGGAACCCGGCGGTCGTTCAGGCTCGCCAGCCAGCGGACGGCATGGTCGTGAGCCTGTCGGAGCGCTGCCTCGCGCGCGTCCATACCTCGGACTATGGGGCAGGGCTCGGCACCCCGCAAGCCACGGTCCGAGCGGAGACGCCCACGCGTTGCCGCGTCCCGGCACGGTCCGTGTCGGGCCGGTCACGCGAGGGGCAGGTTCTGTTCGGACCAGACGGTCTTGCCGCCCATCGTGTAGCGGCTGCCCCAGCGGTGCGAGAGCTGGGCGACGATGTACAGGCCGCGGCCGCCTTCCTCGGAGCTCCTCGCACGCCGCATCCTCGGCTGCGTGTTGCTGGAGTCGGAGACCTCGCACGTGAGGGTGTCCGCCCGGATCAGCCGGAGCCGGACCGGGCCACCGGCGTGGCGAATGGCGTTGGTGACCAGCTCGCTGACGATGAGCTCCGTGCTGAAGGCGAGCTCGTCGAGCTCCCAGGCGGTCAGCTGATCCAGGACGAGATGGCGCGCGTCGCCGACGATCGCCGGGTCGGGGTCGAGCCGCCATGTCGCGATGGAGCCCGCGTCCACCACCCGGGTGCGGGCCAGCAGGAGGGTGACGTCGTCCCTCAGCCTGCCCGGCGGCAACCCTTCCACGATGTCGTGCCGGGCCTGCCGCAGCGGCCGGCCGAGTACGTCGGCGCGCAACAGACGGTCCGCGAGGTCGCGCATGCCCTGGTCGATGTCCCCTTCTCCGCGTTCGATCAGGCCGTCGGTGTACAGGGCGAGGACGCTGCCCGGCGGCAGCTCGCGTTCGACCGGCTCGAAGGGCCAGCCACCGACCCCCAGGGGCGGGCCGGGGCTCAGCTCGACGTACTCCACGGTTCCGTTCGGGCTGACCACGGCCGGCGGCGGGTGTCCGGCGCTCGCCATGACGCAACTCCGGGTGACCGGGTCGTAGACGGCGTACAGGCAGGTGGCCCCGGCCGGTCCGGTGGGCACGAGCGGGCCCGCGTCGCCGTCCTCCGAGTCGTCGCTCTCGGCCTCGGCGACGACCTGCAGGACCATGTCGTCCACGTGCGCCAGGAGTTCCTCGGGTTCCAGTTCCAGGTCCGCCATCGCGCGCACGGCGCTGCGCAGGCGTCCCATCATGGCCGTGGCGTGCAGCCCGTGACCGGCGACGTCCCCGACCACCAGGGCGACTCGGGCCGACGACAGGGGGATGACGTCGAACCAGTCGCCGCCCACCCCGCTGTCCGTGTCGGCGGGCAGGTAGAGGCTGGCGGCTTCCAACGCGGGCGTGTCCGAGGTGGCCGGCGGCAGCAGGCTGCGCTGCAGGCCCACGGCGGTGCGGCGTTCCTTGGTGTACCGCCGCGCGTTGTCCACGGCGACGGCCGCACGGGCGGCGATCTCCTCCAGGAGTGCCAGGTCGTCCCCGTTCAGCGGGCGGGTGTCGCCCGTGCGCCACAGGGTGAGCCTGCCGAACCTGATGCCCCGGGCGCACAGCGGCGCGGTCATCGCCGAATGCGCGCCCGGGACGGCGGTGGCCCATTCCGGGGCCGCGTCGTCCTCGGGCGCCGTGGATCGGGTTCCGAGGTCGGTGATCAGCTCTCCCCGGCACTCCCGCGCACCGGGCGCGGCCGGTTCGGGCGCTCCCGCGGCGAGAGGAGCCGAGAAGTGGGTCGTTCCCGTACGCAGCACGTCCGCGTCCGCTCCGGCGACGGCCATCCGGATCAGGGGCAGCGTGAGATGCCCGTCGGCGGGCGGTTCACCGCCGGTCAGAACGGTCTCCGCGAGATCCACCGCGGCGCGATCGCCGAACGCGGGCGCGAGGACTTTGACCAGGTCCTCGATGGTGCGCAGGACGGACAGGGAACCGCCCATCGCCCCGGTCGCGCGGTACAGCAGGTCCAGGCGTCCGCGGGACCGCTCGTGGTCGGTGACGTCGGTGAACACCGTCGCCACACCCATGGGGTGTCCGTCGGGTTCCTGCAGCCGGAACGCCTGGATGGTCACGATCCGGCCGCCCCTCGGGTCGTCGAGGGTGCGCGCGGTCGTGCTGAAACCGATCAGGGGGACCCCGCTGTGCAGCACTTCCCGCAGCCGGTCGTCGATGATCCGCGCGTCCTCGGCCCACAGGAAGTCGCCCAGGCGCAGGCCGTTCAGCGAGACGGGCACCCCGGTGTACGGCAGCAGGTGCGTGTTCGTCCGCAGCAGGCGCAGATCCGGATCGAAGACGGCCAGTCCCACTCGGCCCTGGAGGAACAGTTCGTGCGTGAAGGCGTGGTCCTGCCGCCATTGGGCGACCAGTTCCAGGGGCGCGGCGAGCACGAGCCAGCGGGCCGTGTGCCCGTGCGCGCCGTCGTTCAGCGGGATGACGCGGAAGCCGATCTCCAGCTCGCGTCCTGAGCCGTGCCGCAATGTGGCCCGGCCCTCCCACCCGTCCCGTTCCCCCTGCCCGCCCTGAGCCGCAGCAGCTTCCCAGCTGCTCGTGTCCGCCAGGAGGTCCCGTGCCGGTCGGCCGCACACGTCCGCGGACCGTCGCTCCAGGAGGGCTTCGGCGGCCGGTGTCCAGGCGACGACCGTCCCGGCATCGTCCAGCAGCGCCGCGGCCGTGTTCGTGACAGCGAAGGGATCGTCCTGGTTGCTCTCAGTGGCGCCCATGCGTGCCCATCTCGTCCGCCGGTCCCGCTGTCCTCATGCTGGTCGATGTCCGGAACGAGGGCCAGAGGCGCTACGCCATCCGGTCAGCGCTCCGGGCTCCCGTCCCCGGACGGTGCGGTGATCCGGCGTACGGACTCCACCACCGCTGCCCGGTGGCGGGCGAGCTGCTCCGGCGCCCACGCGGTGCCGGTCTCGCCGGCGGCCGGACCGCCCACCGCGCCGAACCACGCCTGCGACAGGGCCACCACCAGGGTGAGCACGTCGGTGGCGTCCATGCCGGCACGGACGCGACCCGCCTCCTGCGCCTGGCGCACTGCTGCGATCTTGCCCAGGTAGGACGCCGCCTCCGCGTCCGTGCTTCCGGGGCGCTCCAGCTGCTTCCACAGCACCAGGCGCACCAGCGACGGCCGCTCGACGAGGTGGTCGAAGACGGCGCCCGCATAGCCGGCCAGGTCGTCGGCGTCGAACGGCACGGACTCCGAGCCCGTCTCCAGGGCCCGCTGGAGTACGGCGTCGAAGAGCTGTTCTTTGTTGCCGTAGTACACGTAGATGAGCCGCTTGTTCGCCTGCGCCGCCTCGGCGATGCGGTCGACCCGCGCGCCTGCGATGCCGTAGGTCGCGAACTCGGAGAAGGCCGCGTCGAGCAGCCGGGCCTTGGTCGCGCTGGAATCCCGTGCCATGTCCCGCAGCGTAGCAAGTAACTATCCGGTTATTGACATTCTCCCCAGCGGACGCGGAGCAGGGTGGGCCGCACGGGGTGCGCGACCCGACTTCAGACGTCGCCTCGGCGGCCGGGGGCCGGCGGGTGTGCCCGGCGCGGCAGTTCGTCGTGGACGAGCCGGCCGACGAGTGCGCCGCCGTAGACGACGACGCCGATGCCCACGAGCCAGGTCTGGATGACGAGGACGGTTCCGAAGGGGCCGTAGGTGACGGCGCTGGACGCGATCAGCGGTGAGAAGACGAGCCGGGAGAAGGCACGGAGCCCGAGCAGTCCGAGCATGGTGGCCACCGCCCCGGGCAGAAGGGCGAGCCACCCGATCCGTCCACCGAGCAGCAACCGCTGGGACCACCAGAAGAACAGGGTGCCGATCGACACCGTGACGAAGCCGCGGGCCGAGGACTCGCGCCACGGCGACGTGATCGCCGACAGGTAGAGGACGGTGGTCAACACCCCGAGCCACAGCACGTGCCGCCAGCGGGCCCACCAGCGTGCCGGCGGCAGATCCCAGATCTCTTCGTAGCCGCTCTGCACCACGGTGCCGAAGGACAGGCCGAACACGGCGAGCAGGGCCAGGCCGAACGCCGTGGTGGTCCGCCAGGCCTGGCCGGGCAGGGCGAAGAGCCGATCGATCTCCACCCCGGCGGCCGGAGACACCTCGAGCCCGTCTCCCAGCCACTGCGCGAACCCCTGTCCGCCGGCGGTGTTCGCCGCGGACACGACGATCAGCAGCGGTACCAGCGTCAGGAACCCGAGCGCGGCGAACCCAAGGGAGCGCTGCCACAGGTGCACGTCCCGGACACGCCCCCAGCGGCGTCCGGCCCGCGTACGACGGATCTTGCTGGGTATCCGCCCGAGGCGCGACCAACGGGCCGGACCACGGGACCTGCTCATGGCGGCCCCGTGGGCCCCTCGTCGTCCGGGACGTGGATGTCCAGGACGCAGATGTCGTCGCGATTGCCCGGACACAGCCCGGCAAGCGTCCGGGCGAGGGTTTCGCCGTGGCCCTCCCGGAGGAGGCGCAGCGTGGTCGCGGCGAGGCGGTCGAGCCCGACGTCGATGTCCTCGCTCGGTTCCTCCACGAGCCCGTCGGTGTAGAGCAGCAGGCGGTCGCCGGGCATCAGGTCGATGGTCGCCTGCCCGTAGGAGGCGTCGAAGCCGGCGCCGAGGAGAGTACCCCGCGGCTGTTCGAGGAAGCTCGCCCGGTCGTCGCGGACCAGCAACGGGGGCAGGTGTCCTGCCCGTACCCAGATCAGGCGCCGGTCCCAGGGCTGGTAGCGGCCCATGACCATGGTGGCGGTGGCGCCGCCGGACGGGTCCGAAGCGGTATGGAGCAGGAGGGTGTTGAGTCGGCGCAGGACGTCGGGCAGGGGCGAGCCGGTGATCGTCATGCCCTTCGTGGTGAACCGCAGCTGGGCCATGGTGCCGACGGCGGCCAGACCATGGCCGGCCACGTCACCGACGACGAACAGGGCACTGCCGTCCGGGAGTTCGATGGCGCTGTACCAGTCGCCACCGACGTTGACCCCCCGGTCGGCCGGGAAGTAGGCGACGTCGACGCGCAGGCCGGCCAGTTCCAGGGACTGCTCGGGGATCGGCAACAGGGTGTCCTGGAGGCGTGCGGCGAGCGCCCGTTCGGCCTGGAGCATGCCACGCTGGAGGAGGACGGCGCGCTCGCTCTCGCGCAGTGCGAGCTCGGCGCCGCGCTGCGCGCTGAGGTCCTGGAAGAAGCCGTGCACCTCGACCGGAGTGCCATCCACGTCCGTCTGGGCCTCGGCGACGAGCCGCAGGTGCCGCACGCCGTCGGTCGTGGTGATCCGGAACGGCTCGTCGACGGACTCCCCGTCGCTCAGCAGCCGTCGGACGGCCGTTTTCAGCCTCGCCTCGTCGTCGGGGAGGACGTGCTCCGGCAGTTCCTCCAACGTCATCGGCCCCTCTCGGGGGTCACGGTCGAAGATGGAGTAGACCTGATCGGACCAGGCGATGGTCTCCGCCGCCAGGTTCCAGCCCGCCCAGCCGAGGTTGCCCAGGCGTTGCATGTCGGCCAGTCGCCGCGCCTCGCGCTCGCCGGCGTCGTGGCGGATCCAGGACACGACCAGGCGGTCGCCCAGCCTGGAGGCCCGGACCGAGTAGACGGACCGCCGCGGGACGCCCGCCGCCACCTCTTCGTAGGTGAACGGCTCTCCCTCGTAGCCGGTTCCCGTGGTGAGCGTGTCCAGGTACCCGTCCCACAGCGCGGTGCCCGCCACGGTCGGGTACGTCTCCAGGATCCGGCGGCCGACGAGCTCCTTGCCGCGCCGCCCGGCGATGTCCACCGATTCGGGCGCCGCCGCGTCGATGCGGTAGTCCTCCACCTCGCCGGTCTCGGAGCGCAGGGGGGTGAGCAGGACGGCGGGTCCGCCCAGCGCGTCCAGGATGCGCTGGGCGGACGTGACGTCCACGTCCACCCCCTCGCCGTCGCCGTCGCGGGGCCCCTCCGGCATTCCCAGCGGGCCCGCGCACATCCGGGCCGCCCGGCGCAGCAGCGCCCTGGTGTCCGCCGCGAACGGGCCAGGCTGTCCGCGCAGGAAACCGATGGCCGCCTTCGGGCGCCCGTCGTCGGGTACGGGGAGCCAGGCGCGCGAGGGCCACCGCTCCGGCGGGTTCCCGATCAGCAGGTAGCGGCGGGCGTCCCGCGCGGGGTCCTCCAGCCACACCGCTCGGCGCCCGGCGATCGCCTCGTGGGCGGCGACGCCGCTGAGCGGGGGGACGTGATGCCACTGCTCGGCCAACGCCTGGTCGATGCCGGCGCGGCCGATCAGCTCCAGGCTCCCGGCGGACGTCAGGGAGTAGATCATCACCGCGTCCACGCCGGCGGCCCCGCCGAGCACGGTCCGCAGCAGCTCCGCGGTGTCGTCACCGCCGTGGGCCGCCGCCAGGCCGTGGGCGAGCCGGGCCAGGGCCGGGCGCGGTGCGGCCTGACCGGCGCGAGGCTCCCTCCCCGCGCGGGCGGCTGTGGGGGCGGCGTGCTCGGCAGGGGGTGGGGTTTCGGGTGACGGGTGCGAGCGGGTCCGCCCCAGCGTGATCCAGCACTCCTCCAGGAGGGTGCGGCCCCGCCCACCCGCCCGGTCGAGGAGCATTTCGTAAGCGGTGTCGGCGGATACTCCCGCCTGGGCCATCACGACGCCCGTGGCCCGCTCGACGACGGCCGTGCTCGCGGCGACGCCTTCCAGGTCGGCGACTTTCGAGCGCAGCCTGGCGACCACCTTGGCGAGCGCCAGCACCTCAGGTCCGGCGCCCTCGCCCGCCGGCGCGGCATCGCCCTTCATGCCTTGAGCATGCCACGGCCGTCCTCAGGCCGCGCCCAGGTACGGCGGCGCCCCTTGCGGCGGTCCGGCGCGGGAGCCGTGTCCGAGGCCTGAAGCGTGGGCCGTTTGCCTCGCCGAGGACCGGGCAGACGCCGGCACACAGCGCGGTGTGGCTACCGCGGAAGCAGGGTGGGCAGCACTCCCTCCAGGAAGGAACCCCCTCATGAGCAAGGCAAAGGCGAAGGCCAAGCAGGTCAAGGGCAAGATGAAGGAGACCGCGGGCAGCGCCATGGACGACGAGCGCATGCAGGCGGAGGGCGGCGCCGAGCGGATGAGCGGCAAGGCCGAGGAAATGACGTCGAAGGCCTCGGACAAGATCAAGAAGTCCACCGGAAAGTCCTGACCCTCGTCCCGACCTGCCCCACGGAGCGCCCCGCCGGGCAGTAGGCCCGGCGG
>NZ_JBHWJY010000002.1:159016-258264 GCF_042731135.1 Streptomyces sp. NPDC059874 | reverse complement strand
GTCGGTACGCGCCCCGGAAGCCGGGGGTTTCGGTCCGGTCGTCCGGTCGTGCTTCAGGGGACGTTCGGTGTCGCCTCGCAGCTCGGGGTGGCCGTGTCCGTGCCCGACTCGCCGTCGCACACGTCCGGGGCGCCTTCGCCGCCGTCGAGGGCGTCGGCGCCGGGGCCTGCGCTGAGGGTGTCGGCGCCGGCGCCGCCGCGGAGGGTGTCGCGGCCGCCCGCGGAGCCGACCGTCATCGTCACGAGGAAGTCGACGTTGTCGCCGAAGACCAGGTCGTCGCCGCCCCCGCCGTCGATCTCGTCGTTGCTGGCGGAGCTGAGGTTGGGGTCGACGACCGAGCTTTCGCCGACCAGCCGCTCGGCGTTGGGTCCGCCGGTGATCCTGTCCCGGCCCGAGCCCGTGGCGTAACCGCCGAACTCAGAACGGATGTTGTGGTCGCCGATGGCCGCGAAGCCGCCGTCAGCGCCGGTGTTCAGAATGTCGTCTCCACCATCGCCGGTGGCATTTCCCGCGGAGTCGCTGTCGCCGACAAGGAAGTCGTTGGTGCCGAGGCCGCCCAGCAGGGTGTCGTTGCCGGCGCCTTCGACGTTTCCTCCGTTGGCCTGGGAGTCGCCGACCAGCGTGTCGTTGGCGTCGCCGCCGTCGAGGTGGTCACGCCCGCCGCCCGAGGCGGTGAAGCCCAGGCTGTCGCCGATGAGGCGGTCGGTGTCGGCCCCGCCCTCCAGGCGGTCGTTCCCGCCGCCCGAACCGTGTCCGGAGCCTGAACAGCTGTCTCCGATCAAGATGTCGAACCCGTCGCCGCCCAGGAGGGTGTCGTTTCCGCCGCCGTCGGCGTTTCCGCCGGGGTCGAGAGTGTCACCGACCAGCTCGTCGTTGCCGGTGCCGCCGTCGATCTGGTCGTTGCCGAAGCCGCCGCGGACGCTGTCTTCGCCGCCCAGGCTGCAGATCCGGTCGTTGCCGCCCAGGCCGTTGATGATGTCCGTGCCCGGGGTGCCAATGATCACGTCGGCGCCGCTGGTGCCGTTGGTCGTCGCAAACGGGTCGGTGATCACGATCGTGGCCGGCTTGCCCCGACAGGTCGCCACCTGAGCCTGCGCCTGCGTCGGCCCGACGAAGCCTGCCATGCCGCCCAGAACGAGCAGGCCGACCGCTCCGACGCGCAGCCCGGCCCTCGTTCCTGTCCTCTCGCGATGCCTCATCGTCGACTTTTCCCTTCGGTTGCGGACGTGCATTCGTGACCGAGAGTGACACAAGGGCGCGCCATGGCAGCACACCGTGACCGAACGGCCGAAGAGAACAGCCCACACGGCGGACATGTCGTATCGAACGGGTTGGGCCGCCGGATCGTGACGACCTTGAGGCGCGTGTGCAAGTGGATGCCGTCGTGAGCCCCTGGGACCCTCACCGCCATTTTCGTGTTCAAAGTTGCTTGATGGACGGTAATTTCGAGCATCATCCTTCAAGTAGAGCTTCGTGGGCGCTATGTTGCCTGTGCAAGTTGCCAGGTGCATGCCAAAAAGCTGCGTCCGTGATCCGGACCGCACGAGGAGCTGCCCCATGAGACTGCCAAGCATCCGCAGGAGCCGGGGCGCCGAAGCCCGCCCGGCGCACCGCGCCCGCCCGAGGGGCGACCGCTTACGAGCCGCCCTGCTCGCCGGCGCCCTCGCCGTCCTGGGTCTGGCCGCCGCCGGGCCCGTCGCCACACAGGCCGCCGCCGCCCCCACCGGGGCCACCGCCACGGCGGGCAACGTCACCGGATTCACCCAGTCCGGGAACACCTTCACCGTCACCGCCTCCGGCGGCGCCAAGGCCCGTGTGGTCGTCGCCCGGGCCGACATCTTCCGGCTCTGGCTCTCGCCCGACGGCGCCTTCACCAACGACCCGGCCGGCTCCGACCTCGCCCCCACCACCGACTTCGGCTCCGTCGCCACGAGTTACACCGACGCGGGCACGTACTACCGGATCAACACCGGAGCCCTCTCGATCCGGGTGAACAAGTCACCGCTCCGGTTCTCCGTCTACCGCGCCGACAACGCCACCCTCGTCTGGCAGGAGACCCAGCCCACCAGCTGGACCAACAGCCAGACCACCCAGTACCTGGCCCGCGGCGCGGACGAGCAGTTCTACGGCACCGGCCTCCGCCTCGGCGAATGGGCGCTGCGCGGCAAGACCGTCCCCGTGGCCGTCGACAACAAGTGGCGCGAGAACAACAACGCCAGCCCCGCGCCCTTCTACATGTCCACCAACGGCTACGGCGTCATGCGCAACACATGGGCCCCGGGCTCGTACGGCTTCAACGCCCCCAGCACCCTCACCCACGACGAGAAGCGGTTCGACGCCTGGTACTTCACCGGCGATTCCCTCAAGTCCGTGCTCGACGCGTACACCGACGTGAGCGGCAAGCCGTTCATGGCGCCGATGTGGGGCTTCGAGCTGGGCAACGCCGACTGTTTCAACGCCTCCAACCCCGACTACCAGGGCGATCACAACCGGCTGCGCCACCAGACCACCCCCGATGTCGTCGGGTACGCCACCGACGCGCGCGCCGCCGACATGCCCTCGGGCTGGTTCCTGCCGAACGACGGCTACGGCTGCGGTTACACCGCGCCCCTCAAGTCGACCGTGGACGCCCTGAAGGCCAAGGGCTTCCAGACCGGCCTGTGGACCTCCACCGGCCTCGGTGGCATCGCCGACGAGGTGGGCACCGCCGGGACCCGGGGCGTGAAGACCGACGTGGCCTGGATCGGCAGCGGTTACAAGTACGCCTTCGACGGAGTGCAGCAGGCCGTCGACGGCATCGAGAAGAACTCCGACGCCCGCCGCTACGTCTGGACCGTCGACGGCTGGGCCGGTACCCAGCGCAACGCCGTGGTCTGGACCGGCGACACCTACGGCACCTGGGAGGACATGCGCTGGCACGTCCCCGCCATCACCGGCGCGGGCCTGTCCGCCCTCAATTACGCCTCCGGGGACATCGACGGGATCTTCGGCGGCAGTCCGAAGACGTACACCCGCGACCTTCAGTGGAAGGCCTTCACCCCCGCCTTCATGACCATGTCCGGCTGGGGCGCGACCAACCCGTCGGCCGGATACCAGGACAAGCAGCCCTGGCGCTTCGCCGAGCCGTACCTCTCCATCAACCGCAAGTACCTCCAGCTCAAGATGCGGCTGATGCCGTACCTGTACACGATGAGCCGCGTCGCCCACGAGAGCGGCGTCCCCAGCACCCGCGCGATGGTCCTGGAGTACCCCGACGACCCGGTGGCCCGCGGTAACCTCACCAGCGGCCAGTTCATGGCGGGCGACTCCCTCCTCGTCGCGCCCGTCGTCACCGACACCTCCGTCCGCGACGGCATCTACCTCCCCGCCGGGAGCTGGACCGACTACTGGACCGGCAAGACGTACGCCGGCCCGGGCTGGTTGAACGGCTACCAGGCGCCCCTCGACACCCTGCCCCTCTTCGTCAAGGGCGGCGGCATCGTCCCGATGTGGCCGCAGATGAACCACACGGGCGAGAAGCCGGTCTCCACCCTCACCTACGACATCCACCCGCGCGGCGCCTCCTCCTTCAGCCTGTACGAGGACGACGGCCTCACCCGCGCCCACCAGTCCGGGGCCTACGCCCGCCAGCAGGTGAACGTCACCGCCCCCACCACCGGCTCCGGCACGGTCACCGTCTCCGTGGGCGCCCCCACCGGCGGCTACACCGGCAAACCGGCCTCCCGGGGCTACGAGTTCACCCTCCACGTGGCCTCCGCGCCCAGCGCCGTCACGGCGGACGGAGCCGCCCTGCCCCGGCACAGCTCCAAGGCCGCCTACGACTCGGCCGCAACGGGGTGGTTCTTCGACGCCGCGGACCGCTCCGGAGTCCTGTGGGTCAAGACCGGTACGAAGGCGGGCGCGTTCAGCGTCTCGGCCACCGGCACCACCGTCCCCGCGGCCGAGGCCCTGCCCTCCTCCACACCCATCGCCCAGTCGGCCTGGTCCCTGGTGTACGCCGACAGCCAGGAGACCAGCGGCGAGAACGGCGCCGCCGGCAACGCCTTCGACGGGAACCCGGCCACCCTCTGGCACACCGCCTGGTCCTCCTCGAAGCCCGCCCCGCTCCCGCACGAGATACAGATCGACCTGGGCGCCCGACACACCGTCGACGGCCTCGGCTACCTGCCCCGCCAGGACGGCGGGGTCAACGGCCGGATCGGCTCCTACGAGGTCTACGTGTCCGACACCACCGCCGACTGGGGCTCCCCGGTGGCGAGCGGCGCCTTCGCCGACACCGCGACCGCCAAGACCACCGCCCTCTCCCCGAAGGCCGGCCGCTACCTCCGCCTCAAGGCACTCACCGAGGCGGGCGGCCGCGGCCCCTGGACCAGCGCCGCCGAAATCACCCTCACCGGCCGCCCGGCCCCGCTCCCGGCGAACGCCACGCTCGTCAACGCGGCCTCCGCGAGCTGCGTCGACCTACCGCACAGCGCCACCGCTCCGGGCACCGAACCCACCCTCTACACCTGCCACGGAGGCCCCAATCAGCGCTGGACCCTCCAGCCCGACGGTCGCCTCACCGGCCTCGCGGGGGTCTGCCTCGACGCAGCGAACCCTTCCCGGGTGACCATCCAGACCTGTAACGAAAGCGCGGGCCAAAGCTGGCAGGCGGGAGCCCAGAGCACCCTGCGCAACGCCGGTCAGTGCCTCACCCCGGCCGGCTCCGCCACAGCCAACGGAACCGTCCTCACCCGCACCGCCTGCGACAACACCCCGGCCCAACGCTGGACCTTCACTCCCTGACCCGAAAGGCAGGCCCCACCCGCCGAGCACGGCCTGGCACTCCCGCCAGGCCGGCTCGCTCAGCAGCCCGCGGAAGGGCCCGCCGCGCGAGCGGAAGCCTCCACGGCGTCGACGGGTCGGCACCCGTCCTCGCCTCCGCCTGGGTTCCGGACCCCCGTGGCGAAGGCGCGGGACGGGTTGCCGCCCGGGCCTGTATCGATCTTGGGCCGGCCCAAAACCCAAGTCAATCCTCCGGTTTCCTCACCACACCCAAGCGATACCTTGGGTCTCGTGACCCTCGATGATCTCCGTGTGTTCGTGGCCGTCTGCCGCGCGGGCAGCCTCAGCGCCGTCGCCCGCGACCTCGGCTGCACCCAGTCGGCCGTCAGCCAGCACGTCCGCCGGTTGGAGAAGCAGACCGGCACGAGCCTCCTGGAGCGCCACGCCCGCGGCGTCGTCGCCACCGAAGCGGGCCGCATCCTGCAAGCGGCGGCCGCCGACGGCATCGCGGGCCTCGACGGCGCCCTGCGCCGCCTGGACGAGCTCGTCCGGGGAGGCGGCGGCACGGTGCGCGTCACCACGGGCGCGACCACCGTGCGCCACTTCATGTCGGAGGCAGTCGTCACCTTCCGCCGCCGCCACCCCGAGGTGAGCCTGGAGTTCCAGACGGAGCACTCCAGCCGCAGCTGCTTCGACGCCCTCGCCGCCGACGACCTCGACCTGGCGTGGATCACCATCGGGGCGCCGATCCGCGGCATCGAACAGCGCCCCGTCATGGAACTGCCCTGGGTACTCGCGGTCGGCGCCGACGACCCCCTCGCCGCCCGCGCCCGCATCGAGCCGGCCGACCTCACCGAGATCCGCCACATCAGGCTCCCGGAGAACTCCGCCTCCCGCGCCCACCTGGACGCCGCCCTCGCGGAATCAGGCATTCGGGTCCGCTCCGACACCAGCGTGGCCGACTGGGACACGGCGCTGCTGCTCGCCGAACTAGGCCTGGGCCACGCCGTCGTGCCCGCGCTGCCCGGCTGGCGCGTCCCCGGCACCGACGGCCCGCTGCGCCTGGTCCCCATCCCCGCCCTGCCGCCCCTCGCGGTGGGCTGGGCGGTCCGACGTTGGTCCGCCCTCGCCCCGCCTGCCCTGGTCTTCGCCGACGAGGTCGCCCGCAGCTGCAGGGCGCGCGCCGCCGGGACCGAGCAGAGGTGACGGCGGCAGCAGTGCCGCCGGTACCAGTCCTACGAGGGCCAGCGCGGCCAGGGCCGCCAGCGAGAGCCCGCCCGCCCCGGCGCCCGCCGCGACGGCGATCCCGAGCGCCGGGCCGATGTTCATGGCCGTCTGCTTGAGCCCGCCGACCACCCCGGCGTACCCGGCGGGGGCCTCACCGACCACGGTCCCGGTGGCGGTGACCATCACGGTGGTGAACCCGGCGCCCAGTACCCCGAAGGCCACTGCGGAGGCCGAGCCCAGCCCCGCGATGCCGAGCGCGACCAGCCCCGTACCGGTGAGCGCGGTCCGCCGCGGTCCGAACCGGCGCAGCGCGAACCCGGCCACCGGAGCCGCGGCGACCATCGCCAACGTCAGCGGCAGCACCCGCAGCCCTGTGGCGAGCGGATCCAGACCCTGTACGTCCTGGAGCCGGAAGGTCGCCGTGAACAGCGCCCCGAACAGCCCGGCGGACACGACCAGCAGCAGCCCCATCGACGCGGTCACCGGCACCGAGCGCGCCACGCCGGCCGGTACCAGCGGCCGCGCGGCCCGCCGTTCACGGCGTGCGAACCACACCCCGAGCGCGGCGGTCCCACCGAGCCCCAGCAGCGTCGGCCCGGAGAGCCACCCGTACGCGGGCACCCCCACGAGCGCGTGCACGAACACCGCGAGGGCCGCCGCGAGCAGGGCCGAGCCGGTGAACTCCAGCCGCCCGGCCTCCTCCCGCGGCGGCGCGGGTGCCCGTACGGCGAGCGTCAGTACGGCGATCAGCAGGGCGACCGGCACGTTGATCACGAACACGGCCCGCCAGCCCCACTGTGCGACCAGCACACCCCCCAGCAGGGGACCGGCCGCGGCGGCCACCCCGATCGCGCCGGTCCGTACGGCGATCGGAGTGCCGAGCCGCTGGGGCGGGTACGCGAGCCGGAGCAGCGCCAGCGTCGCGGGCTGGAGCAGCGCGCCGAACACCCCCTGGGCGGCGCGCAGTCCGATCACCCAGCCCACGCCGGGCGCGTACGCGATGCCCGCCGAGGCCGCGGCGAATCCCAGCACACCGACGAACAGCAGCCGGGTGTGCCCGTACCGGTCCCCGAGCCGTCCGGCGACCACCAGGAAGGCGGCCACCGCGAGCAGATAGGCGGTACTGGTCCACTGCACCTGCGCGAGGCTCGCCCCGAGATCGCGCCGCAGGCTCGGCTGCGCCACGCTCAGCACGGTGCCGTCCAGCGCGACGATCATGGCGCCGGCCACGCTGACGAGGAGCGCGAGCCGCGGCCTCACGCGGAATCCCGCGGGTCCGGCCCGAGGTGCGCGTCCAGAGCCGCGTCGACCAGGCGCTCCACCGCGACGCCACGGCCGAGCATGAGCGGCAGGCTGCCCCAGCCCCACAACTGCGCCACACCGTGCAGGTTGGCCCACAGCGCGGCGGCCGTCACGGCCGGGTCGGCCGCCCCGCAGCGGGAGACCAGGGAGGTGAGCAGGCCGAACAGCGGAAGCGTCGATTCCCGCAGCCTCGGCTCGCCCGAGGGCTCCTGTCCCGAGCTGTCGAGCAGGTCGTGACGGAACATCAGCTCGAACATCCCGCGCTGCTCCAGCGCGTAGCCGACGTACGCGGCCCCCAGGGCCCGCACCTGCTCGCGCGGGGAAGGCTCCCCGGCGCAGGCCTCCGAGAACCGCGCGCCGAGATCCGCGAACCCGCGCCGGGCGATCGCCGACAACAGGGAGTGGTGGGTGGGGAAGTACCGGCGCGGCGCCCCGTGCGAGACCCCGGCCCGGCGGGCGATCTCCCGCAGCCCGACCGAAGCGGTGCCCTCGGTCGTCACGATCTCCACGCCGACGTCGATCAGCCGCTCCCGAAGGGGTGTTTCCTCGTCCATGGGCACTGTCTACCAGGAGTGAGTAGACAGTGTCTACTCACTCCCTTGGCCGTGGGTGCCCGGGCAGGCACCCTGGAAGGAGGAGGGAAGGAGGCGACCCGCATGCGCATCGCGTTCCTGATGGCGCCCGAGGGCGTCGAGGAAGTCGAACTCACCGTGCCCTGGAAGGCCGTGCTGGAAGCAGGCTGGATCCCCCGGCTGGTGTCCACGAAACCGGGCGTGGTACGCGCCTACCACCACCTCGACAAGGCGGGAGCCCACGCCGTCGACCACGTCCTGGGCGAGGACGCGGCCGAGGCGTTCGACGCGCTCGTGCTGCCCGGAGGTCTCGCCAACCCCGACGCGCTGCGCAGGGACGCGCGGGCCGTCGCGTTCGTCCGGGAGTTCTTCGAGACGGGCAGGCCGGTCGCCGCGATCTGTCACGCCCCCTGGACCCTGGTCGAGGCCGACGTGCTGCGCGGCAGGACCCTGACCTCGTTCCCCAGCCTCGCGACCGACATCCGCAACGCCGGCGGCACCTGGGTCGACGAGGAGGTCCACGTCTGCCACGCCGCGCCGACCACCCTGATCACCAGCCGCAGGCCGCGTGACCTCAAGGCGTTCTGCGGCGCCCTCGTCGCGGAGATCGGCGGCCGGAGCCCCGGCGGCGCATGATGGAGGACGGGGGACGAAGCCCGCAGGACTCGTGCGGAGGAGGTGCACGCGACATGACGGAGCACGACGGCGGTCCGTCGGCGAGCAAGCTGGAGGAGGGCAGACTCCTCAAGGAGCTGGAAGCCATCCACCGCACGCGCCACGAGACCCTGCTGCACGGGTCCGATGATGCCCTGGTCACCCACACCAAGCGGATGAACGAACTGGAGCACGAGTACGTGCGCCGTCACCCGCAGCGCGCCCAGACCGCGTCCCGCACCCGGGAGGGCGCCCGCGCCCGCGGCGCCGGGGAGTACGGCGCCGGGGAGTAGGCCCCGGCCACCCCGGCTGCCGGGCTACCGGCTCGCGCAGGGGAGCAGGGCCATCTCGCGGGCGTTCTTGATCGCGGCGGCCGGCAGGCGCTGCTGTCGTGCGCTGACCCGGGTGACCCGACGGCTGCGGATCTTGCCGCGGTCGGAGATGAACTTGCGCAGCAGGTCGGTGTCCTTGTAGTCGATGTGAGTGATCTTGGCCGCGTCCAGCGGGTTGGGACGGGCCTTCACGGGCTTGCGGATGTCGGTGCGACGGGCCACGAGGATTCCTTACGGGTAGGTGTCTTACGGGTGCGTGTCCTACGAGACGGGGTCGAGCAGGGCGTCGAAGGCGGCCGGGAGCCGCTTCCACGCCTCGCGCCCGGCGGTGTACTCGGCGTCGGTGAGCAGGCAGGAGTCGAGCAGCCGCTCCAGCCCCTCGCGGTCGAGGCCGGGCGAGGTGAAGACCAGGCGCAAGGCGATCGTCGAGCGGTACGCGGCCCGACGGGCCGAGCTGAAGGAGGTCCTGCGCCGGCCCTCCTCGACGGAGGTCGAGCGGCGGGCGGCGCTCGCGGAGCTGCGCGGGCAGCCCCGCGACGCGAGCGCGTCCCGCGTGCGCAACCGCGACGGCGTGGACGGCCGGCCCCGCGGGTACCTGCGGAAGTTCGGGCTCTCCCGCGTCCGGATGCGCGAACAGGCGCATGCCGGCCTGCTCCCGGGGGTCACCAAGTCCTCCTGGTGACCGCCCGCCTGGAGATCATCGAGTAAGCGAGTGGACCAACTTTGCCTCGGGTGAGACAATTTTGTATCATCCGAGGCGAAGGAGGCTCACCATGGTGCACGACGAAGAACTTCTGGACGCGGCCGCCCGCGTACTCGCCGGCGACCACAGCGCCTCGATGGTGCAGATCGCCGCGGGCATCGGGACCAGCCGAGCCACGCTCAGCCGCCGCTACGCGACCCGCGAGGCCCTGCTGAAGGCCGTCGCGGTCCGGGCCATCCAGGTGGTCGACGCCTGCCTCACCCCGGTCGACCTGCCGCAGAGCGCCGACGGGGCCGCCTTCGACGCCGCCCTGGAAGAACTGGTCGTCGCCCTGCTGCCCGCCGCGCACCTGTACGGGTTCACCTCACGGGACGCCACCGTCCTCGCCGACCCCGAATTCCGGGCCGGTGTCGACCGGCAGGACCAGCGGGCCCTGGCGTTCCTCGCCCTCGGCCAGCGGCTGGGGCGGCTGCGCGCCGACCTCCCGCCGTACTGGATCTGGTACTCGCTCTGGGGCCTGCTCGACGCGGCCGCCGAGGGCGTGCGCGACGGCCACCTCGCGCCCCGCCAGATCGGCCGGCTGGTCCTGACGTCCTTCCTCGGCGGCGCGCGGCCCCCCGCGTAACCGCATCCGCATCCGCATCCGAACCCCGCTCAACTCTGAACGGAATCCCATGCACACCCCCTCGCAGGACCCCCGTCGGTGGATCGTCCTGGCGATCCTCTCCGGCAGTCTCCTGCTCATCTCCATGGACACCACGATCCTCAACGTGGCGTTCCCCTCCCTCGTCGGCGACCTCCAGCCGGGCGCGGTCCAGCAGCTGTGGATCATCGACATCTACGCGCTCGCCCTGTCCGGCCTGCTCGTCACCGCGGGCGCGCTCGGCGACCGCTGGGGACGCAAGCGGCTGCTCATGGTCGGCTTCGGAATCTTCTCGCTGGCCTCGCTCATCGCCGTGTTCTCCACCGAGGCCTGGCACGTGATCGCGGCCCGCGCCCTGCTCGGCGTCGGCGGTGCGGCCATCATGCCGTCCACCCTGTCGATCCTGCGCAGCGTCTTCACCGACGCCAAGGAGCGCGCCTTCGCCCTCGCCGTGTGGGCGGCCGTCTTCGGCGGCGGCATGGCCTTCGGCCCCGTCGTCGGCGGGCTGCTCGTCCAGGACTACGGCTGGCACTCCGCCTTCCTCCTCAACCTCCCCGTCGCCGCCCTGATCATCGCGACCGGCATGCGCTACCTCCCCGAATCGCGCGCCCCGCGCTCCGCCGGCGCCTGGGACTGGTGGGGCGTCGGCCAGTCCATCGTCGGCATGCTGGCCCTCGCGGGCGGCATCAAGCAGCTCGGCAAGAGCGGCGTCGCCGATCCGCTGCCGTGGGCCCTGCTCCTCGTCGCCGCCGTGGCGCTGACCGTCTTCGTGCGCCGCCAGCTGCGCGTACCGCACCCGCTGCTCCAGGTGCGGCTGTTCGCCAAGCCCGCCTTCAGCGTCGCCGCCACCGCGATCTTCCTGCCCATGGTGGGCATGGGCGCGATCCTGTTCCTCGTCACCCAGTGGTTCCAGTACGGCCAGGGCTACACCCCGCTGGAGGCCGGTCTGCGCCTGCTGCCCGCACCGCTCGCGCTGATCGCCGCCTCGATGGTGGCCCCCACCCTCATGCAGCGCTTCGCGATCCGCCACGTGCTCGGTGCCGGACTGGTCGTGCTCGCCGCCGGAATGGCCATGCCCTGGGTGTTCCAGCAGTTCACCGACCTCGGCTACGCCGCCTTCGCCGCCGCCCTGACCGTGATGGGCCTCGGCGCCGGCCTCGCCACCACCGTGGCCTCCGTGACGCTGATCTCCGCCGCCCCCGCGGCCGAGGTCTCCAGCGCCGCCGCGATCGAGGAGACCTGCTACGAGCTCGGCTCGGCCATGGGCGTCGCCATCCTCGGCTCCACCGCCGCCGCGCTCTACCGCGGCAACCTGCCCGCCCTGGAACTGGACGGACCCAGCGCGGCCGCCGTACGGGACTCCGTGGGCGAGGCGGCGCACACCGCCGAACGGCTCGGCGGCGCCGTCGGCCAGGCCCTGATCGACGTGGCCTCGCACGCCTACACCCTGGCGATCACGCCCGCGTTCCTGATGGCCGGCGGACTCGCGGTCGCAGCCGCGGCCACCACGTGGGCGCTCATTCCGCACGACCTCCAGCCCACCGAGAACCACTGACCCAGTCGAGCGCCGCGGGCGCCGGGCCCAGCGTGGTGGTGCCCGGCGCCGCCCGGTGCCCCAGCCCCGTGCGGTACGCGTCCAACGCCGCCTCCACCCGACCCGTGCGCCGCAGCAGATCACCCAGCAGCCGGCACAGGTCGGCGAGATCGCCCGTCGCCCCGCTGCGCTCCAGCAGCGCGAGTGCCTGCACGTAGTGCCGCTCGGCGGCCTCGGCCTCACCGCGCTCCTCGGCCATCAGGCCGAGGAGCCGGTGGGCGCCGCCCGCGTGCACCGCGCCGTGGCTGTCGCCCAGGTCCAGCAGCGCCGACAGCAGCCCGGCGGCCTCTTCGTACCGGCCGAGCCGGCGCAGTACGTCGGCCAGCTCCACCTCCACCTGCGCCGTGTACAGGGCGGCCCGGCGGGCCGACAGCATCTCCCGGGCCGTGCGCAACTCCTGCTCCGCCAGCGCGAGTTCGCCGTTCTGCGCCTGGACGTAGCCGCGCATCCAATGGCAGTGCGCCAGATCCGTCCGCAGCCGCAACTGCCCGTAGATCGCCTGGGCCTTGGCCAGCGAGGCGTCGGCGTCGGCCACCCGCCCCTCGGCGAGGAACGTCCGCGCCACCTGCCGGTGCATGCCCGCCACCAGCGCCGGATCGCCGACCTGCGGCGCCAGCGCGAGTGCCAGCTCGGCGGCGCGCGCGGCGCGGGCGTGGGCGCCCATGTCGATGTACGGCCCGATCACCGCGGCGTAGAGCAACACCAGCGCCTCCGGATCGGCGAGCCCGCTCGCGCCCAGCTCGTCGATGGTGGATTCGAGGAGGTAGCAGGCGTAGCGCAGCTCGCCCGCGAGCAGGTGCGCGACGGCGCGACCCCGGATCGGTCGGGCCCGGCGGGGGAGCGGTTCATCGGCCAGGAGTCGCTCCGCCGCCTCGAAGTGAGCTATGGCCTCGGCCAGTTCACCGGATTCCAGGGCGCACTCACCCAGCCCGAGCCGCGCCTCCGCCTGCTCGGGCGCCAGGGCGAGCTCCTCTGCCCGGGCGAGCAGACTCCGGTAGCGGTCGGCAGCCTCGTCGGTCTCGCCCGTCGTCAGGGTCTGCTGGGCGTCGGCGAGGGCGAGGCGCAGCTCGGTGGCCAGGTGGGCGGGGCGGCCCGTGGCCAGTTCCTCGTACGAGGTGCCCAGCCGCCCGGCGAGGAAGCGCAGCGCCGTCTCGGAGGGGCGGACCTTGCCCGACTCCAGCGTGGAGATGTAGGCGGAGGTGTAGGAGGGCTCGGCCAACTGCCTTTGGGTCAGGCCGAGTTCGCTGCGCATCCGCTGAACCCTGCGCCCGATGCGGGCCGGTTCGTCCATGGAAACCTCCTGATCGCTCCAACTCCCCAGTATTCAGGGGGAGCGGGCCATTGCGCACGCCCCGGCGCGCCCCTAATTTAAGCAGCCGGTTCATTGCACTTACGCGCTTGCTTAATTTCCTTTCACGGGGGAGGACTTCATGGATGCAAGGCCACGCCTCGGCGTGCGGGCGGCCCTGCGGGCGGTCGCCGCGGCGGTCTGCGCGACCGGCGTTCTGGTGGCCGCGGGCCCCGCCCGCGCCGCCGACGGCGAACCAAGGGCGAAGACCCGGGTGGAGGTCGAGATACCCGGCCCGGAGCACGGCTCCGAGGCCGGATCGGGTCACGCCCTGGTGCCCGCGGGCGGCGCCGGACCGGCATCGAGCGCCGGCCGGCTCTCTGACGCCGAACGGGCCGCAGACGGGGAGGTCGCCAAGCTGGTCGACAACGGCCCCACCGCCGACCGCCTCGACGTCGTCGTCATCGGGGACGGCTACACCGCCGCCGAACTGGACCGCTTCCACGCCGACGCGGCCCAGAAGTGGGCCGAGGTGACCGCCGTCGAGCCGTACACCACCTACCGCAACCTCTTCAACGTCTGGACGGTCGACGCGGTCTCCCGCGACTCCGGCGTGACCGGCGACCCCGACCGGGCCACCGTGCGCGACACCGCCCTCGGCTCGTACTTCTGGTGCGAGGACATCGAGCGGCTGCTCTGCATCGACCAGCCCAAGGTCGACGCGTACGTGGCCAAGGCCCCGGAGGCCGACCTGGTCATCGTGCTGGCCAACAGCGCCAAGTACGGCGGGGCCGGCTACAACGAGCCCAGCGCCACCCTCGGCTACGAGGGGATCTCGACGGCCTCCGCGGGCCACGCCAAGTCCGGCCAGGTCGCCATCCACGAGACCGGCCACTCGCTGGGCAAGCTCGCCGACGAGTACTTCTACCCCGGCGTCCCGGACTACGAGAAGTACACGGGGCCCGAGCCCGCCGAGACCAACATCTCGGGCCTGTCCGCGGACCGGATGGCCACCCAACGGGCCAAGTGGTACCGCTGGCTGGGCGAGCAGTCGCCGGACGGCGGCACGGTCGGCGCGTACGAGGGCGGCGGCTACTACGTCACCGGGCTGTACCGGCCCACCGACAACTCGATCATGCGGGTGCTGGGCAAGCCGTTCAACCTGCCCGGCGTCGAGGCGATGATCGCCGGCTTCCACCAGCACGCCAGGATCGCCACCCCGCTCACTCCGACCGACCGCACCCTGCGGGTGCGCGACACGGCGAAGACGGCCGTCCCGAGGCTCGAGGGCGCGGACGGCCGACAGCTCGTGGTGCGCTGGTACCTCGACGGCAAGGAGCTGAAGCGCTTCGAGGGCCGCAGCGAGGTGGCCGTGGCGGACCTCTGGCTCTTCGACCTCCGCACCCACCGACTGTCGGTCACGGTCGAGGACCGGACCCCGTCCGTGCGCGACCCGAAGGTCATGCGGACGCTGCGCTCCACCGCCGCGTGGAGTGTCCGGCTCTAGTGCTGTGACCGGAAAGGTTCACCGGTCACGGCGCTCGGCACGGCACCTCGCCGCGTTGTCGGACCGCGCGAGTACGTCCGGTACGAGCCGCGGTCCTCCGCCTTGCGATGCACCGCGCCGAACACCGCGCCCCGGCAAACCTCCCGGCCACAGCACTGGAGCGGACGCGCCGGGCCTGTCCTTCCGGTGAGGGCCCGGTCTTCGGATCGGGCCCTACCCGCCGTCTGAGGAGAAGTGCTGGTAGTCCGGGTTGGACCAGTCGCCGCCCCAGTGCCAGCCGACCTCGCGGAACGCGGTGGCGACGACCCCGTCCTCCGTGATCATCCCGGGGCGGACCGGGTCCCGCCGCAGGTGCGCCCGGCCCGCTGCCGGGTGCACCCTTCCGCGCACGTCCACGTACGGGTTCTCCACCGGGTTGAAGTCCACTGCCAGGCCCCACGAGTGCCGCGAGCGCTTCCCCGGGTCCCCGGTCACCGGCCGGCAGTTGAAGGCCGAGGTGTTGTCGTCGGCCATGGCCGCGCCGTCGTCGCCGCCGTACTCGGCCATCACGCGCATCCGCCGGATCGGGAAGCGGGCGTCGAAGGCCCGGCCCAGGGCGTGCAGAAGGGGCTCGACCGCGTCGCGGTGGGCGATCAGCTCGCCGCGGTGGACCTTGCCGTCGAAGCCCCAGTGGTTCACCCGGATCAGCCGCAGCCGCTCCGCCGTGACCGGGCACCCGGCCCGGAGGGTCGTGCCCAGCTTCCCCGCGGGCACCTCCGTGACCTCCGCCGCGAGCGTGTGCGCGACGACCCTGACCTGCGGCCGGTGCTGCGCTCGCGGAGGCGGTGAGCAAGCCGGCGCCGCGCTCGCGAACAGCACGGCGACCGCGGTCATTAAGGGGGATATGGAGCGCTTGGGGCGCACATGTCCACTTTACGGTCAGAGCTCCCCATCGGCCCGCGCCGGCAGCAGCGACCGCGCCGCAGCGGAATCAACCCCTCGGAAGCGGCCGCGGGAGACCCGAGAGGTAGGGTCGTCGGGAATGTCCCCGGCCCATCAGTGCCCCGGGGCCACACTGTCCCGGCACCACCCTTGCCCGGCGTCGTCCTGCCCTGCCCCGGCCGCCCGGCGGCCGCCTGCCCCGGAAACCCCTGAAATGAGCTCGAACGCCGCGCTTCGCCCGCAGTCCACCCCTGCCCCCACGGCCACGCCCGTGGACGCCGCCTCGGCACCCGAGAGCAGCCCGCCGCGCCGATGGCCGGTAGCCGCAGTCCGGGCCCCGGCCAGGCCCACCCCGGCGGCGGCCCTGCACAGCATCGCGGCGGCGACCACCGTCCTGCTGGCCCTCGTCGCGATCGGGGCGGTGATCCACGAACCGGTGCTGATACCCCCGCTGGCGGCGAGCGCCGCGCTGGTCCACAGCGCTGCGACCCTCCCGCTCGCCCAGCCGCGCAACGTCGTCATCGGCCACCTGGTGGGCAGTGTCGTGGGCTACGCGGTGCTCGCGGCGGCGGGCGGCAGCGCCTGGGCGGCAGCCGTGGCGGCCGGCCTGACGCTCGGCCTCAACATGGTCGCCCGTACCCCGCACTCGCCGGCCGTGGCCACCGCCGTGATCATCGTGCTCCAGGCCCCCGCGCCCGGCCGGTTCGTGCCGCTGCTGTTCGGGGCCACCGTCCTGCTCGTGCTGACCGGGTACGCCGCTTCCCGCGTGCGCCGCAAGGCTCCGAGCTACCCCGTCTACTGGTGGTGACGCGCCGCGGAGCCGCCGGGGGGATCCCCGGACCCGCCCCGGGCCCGGCGGGCCGTCGCTACGGAGCTACGCCGACCCCGGTGCCGGCAGTGCCTGCGCGGCCGCCGTCGGTGTGGCGCCCGGCGTCGGGGTGGGCGCGGTGTCGGGCTCGCAGATGACCTCGTCGCGCGGGGTGTAGTGGGTGGTGCGCTCCTCGCGCTTGACCTCCTGGCCGTCCTTGACGAAGATCCGGCCGACCGTGACGTCGAAGCCCTCCAGCGGCGTCTGGACCTCGCACTTCGGGCCGGTGCCCGTGCGCTTGGCGGGCTGGGTGACGTTGGTGCGCGGACCTTTGGTCGCGCGTATCTCGTCGTACTTCTTCTCGCCGAGGAGGGTGATCGTCAGCGAGGTGTCGGTCGACTCGGCCCGTATGTACACGGGGTGCCCGGAGTCGTTGAGCCAGCGCAGGTCGAGGCTGCCCCAGGCGACGGTGGCCTCCCGGCCCTCCGGGTAGCGCTCGATGTAGAAGGAGTGCGCCCCGTACTCGACCGGCTTGAGGCCGGCGAAGAACACGGCGTTGAACATGGTGGTGGCGACCGCGGACACGCCGCCGCCGGGCGACTTCACGTACTGGCCGTCGCTGATCATGATGCCGTCGACGAAGCCGTTCTCCTTCGTGCGCTCGCCGACCGTGCGGTTGAAGCTCCACTCCCGCCCGGGCAAGACCACGGAGCCGTTGATCAGCTCCACCGCGCGCCCGATGTTGGTGGACCGGTACGGTGCCGCCGGGAACTCGACGGTGAAGGAGGAGAGCTTCTCCTTGATCCCGAGGCGCCGCGCCTCGGCGTCGGTGAGCTCCGGCGGGACGGCCGTGGTGGCCACCACGGCGCTCCGGTCGGCGCCCGAGCGGGTGAGTAGCGGCATCACGGCCCGACCAAGGGCCTCCTTGGTGACCCCGTGTCCGGAGCGGCTGGTTTCGGTGACCACTGCGCGGCCGTTCGCGTCGAGGCCGAGCACGGCGTCGCGCGGCGACCCGACGACCTCGCCGAGGGGGCCGGCCACGGCGGGGTCGGCGAGCAGGCCGCCGGAGTCCAGGGACGGCACGAGGCGTCCCGCGGCGTCGGCCTTCATCTTCAGGTGCTCGCCGAGGACCACGGGGCCGACGGGTACGCGCGTCCCGGCCACGGTGAGGGTGACGGGCCCGGACACCGCCGGCCCCGCGAACTCGCGCAGGGCCCGTGCGGTCTCGTCCGCGCCGACGCGCGGCTCGGTCTCGCGGACCGGCAGTGCGACGGGGCCGCCGTCCGGGCGGGGCCGCAGGTAGGCGTCCCGGAGGGTGTCGAAGGCCTGGTCCTGGACGAGGGTGACGCCGGGCTGCGGGGCGACCACCCGCGGTTTGCCGGCGTCGAAGGCTATGGATCCGTCGCGGACCTGTTGCACGGTGTCCGCATGGAGCCGGTCGACCCCGGCGCGGGCGGTCTTCTCGTCCGTCCGGACCACGGGCTCGAGGTCCGGGTCGCCGGAGGCGAAGAGTCGGCCGATGACGCCGACCGGCCCGTAGCCGGCGCGTGCCGCGCGGTCGACGGTCGCGGCGGTGTCGAGGGACAGTCCGACGGATGCGGGGGCGACCTGCTCGAGGAGGTCGCCGACGCGAACGGTGACCGGGGCGGCGGCGAGCTGCCCGAGTGTGCCGTCCAGCGTGCGCTCCGCCTGCGCGCGGCTCATGCCGCCGATGTCGACGCCCCGGACCCGGGTGCCCGCGGCGATGTCGTCGCCGACCACGAGTCCGGCGACATAGAGGCCGCCCAGTCCCAGGACGACGGCGCCTCCCGCCACCGGCAACGCGATCCGCCAGTTACCTGTCCAGCTGCCCGCAGATCGCACGTCTCTCCTTGTGGCGCCGACCGTCGCCGGGCGGCTCGCAGGCCGCGGCAGGGGCGCGTAGATGACCGTTCCGGTCACCCATCATGACCCTGGAAACATGCCATTCGGGTGAGAAGGTAATGGTTCTCACAAACCGGGCAAAGGTGCTCCGACCCGGTCGGGGGCAGCGTGGTGGTTCCCCGGCCGGAGCGTTGCCGGCCGGTCAGCGAGAGGTGTTTCCGGAGTCGGCGGTTGGGGCCGCCACCTGGGCGGCGAGGCCGTCGAGCAGGAGGCCGAGGCCGAGCTCGAATCCGCGGTCGTCGAGCGCGGCCAGACCTCCACCGGTGGCCGCCGCATCGGTGAGCGAGTCGGCGAGGGCCGGGTACGCGGGACGGTACTCGCCGGCGGGCCGGGTGAAGCCCGCCGTGAAGGTCTCCAGGGCCGAGCCCAGGACCAGGTAGTCGACGGCCGCGGCCGCCTCGGCGGCCCGCGCCGGGGTGCAGCCGGCCCGGATCAGGGTGGCGAGCAGTGCGTCGTAGCCGCGCAGGGCGGGGGCCGCCTCCACCGCGCGGCGGGCCGCCGGCGCGATCGCGTTCGGGTGGCGCAGGTAGACCCCGCGGTAGCCGCGCGCGTACGCGGCGATCCCCTCGCGCCAGTTCGGCTCGTCGAGCGGACTCAGGTCGATCTCCTCGTTGATCAGCTCCGAGACCGCGTCGAGGACGTCCTCCTTGGACGCGACGTGGTGGTAGAGCGACGCTCCCCGGACCCCGAGGCGGTCTGCGAGCGTGCGCATCTTGAGGGCCTGCGGGCCTTCCTCGTCGAGGAGTTCGAGGGCCGCTCGGGCGATGTTCCCGCGGCTGAGCAGCGGCTGGTTCGGTCGGCCCACGTGTGATCCCCCTCGGTCAAGGCCGCCAGGTTACCCGTTGGCAGGGTCTTCCCCTGGAGTCCGGGTCGGGTTAAGGTCCCCGCATTCCCGCAACCTAACAACGTTAGATTTAGCTTCCGGGACGCGCCGGCCGCCCGGCGCGCCCTTGCTCCGTGAGAGGTACGCATGCCAGACCTTCCCTCCCCGCACCCGGACGCGGACGCCGCCCGGATGAACGATCTGGGCTACACCCAGGAGCTGAACCGCAGCCTCGGCGTCCTCGGCAACATCGCCATGGGCTTCGCCGTCGTCTCGCCCGTCGTGGCCCTGTACGCCGTTTCGATGGTCGGCACGATGATCGCCGGGCCCGCCTGGGTGTGGGCGCTGCCGATCGTGCTGCTCGGCCAGTGCCTCGTCGTGAACGTCTACTCCGAGCTGGCCTCCCAGTGGCCGCTGGCCGGCGGCCCCTACCAGTGGGGACGCCGACTGCTCGGCCCGTCCTTCGGCTGGATGAGCGGCTGGGTGTGGCAGTTCGCCGTGATGTTCGGCAACACGACCGTCGCCTACCTGGCGGCCCCCTGGGTCTTCGCCCTCTTCGGCGCCACCCCCACACCCGGCTCCATGGTCGCCGTGGCCGCCGGGATCCTGCTGGGGTGCATGCTGGTGAACGCGTACGGGATCAGGATCCTGAGCTGGTTCGTGTCCCTGGGCATCGCCGCCGAGGCCATCGCCTCCGTGCTGGTCGGCTTCGCGCTCCTGCTGTTCTTCCGTGAGCACGGGTTCGCGCTGTTCACGGAGACCCTCGGTGCCGAGGAGCTGTCCGGCGGTTCGACCGCGATGGCGTTCCTGGCCGTACTCGCCGTGGCGGGCTGGGGATTCATCGGATTCGACGCCTGCGTCTCCACCGCCGAGGAGACCAAGGACGCCGGCCGGCAGGTGCCGCGCGCCATGTGGTGGGCGCTGCTCAGCGTCGGCCTCGTCGTGATCCTCAACGCGATGGCCGTCGCCCTCGCCCACCCCTCGCCGCGGGCCGTCGTCGCCGGTGAGGACCTCGACCCGGTGACCACCGCCGTCACCACCGCCTTCGGCTCCTGGTCGGACAAGCCGTTCGTCGCGGTGGTCCTGGTCGGGTTCCTCGCCTGCGCCATGGCCTCCCAGGGCGGCGCCGCCCGCGGGGTGTACTCGCTGGCCCGTGACGGCGGCTTCCCCTTCTCCCGCCAGGTCCGCAAGGTCAACCGCCGCCAGGCCCCCATCGGCGGCCTGGTCACCTCCACCATCGTCAGCTGTACGGGGCTGCTGCTCGGGCTGAACGCCACGGCCATCGGCAGTCTGATCGCCTTCGGCACCGCGGCCACCTTCCTGCCGTTCTTCCTGGTCAGCCTGGCCGCGCTGATCGCCCGGCTGCGTGGCACCTGGGTCCCCTCCGGGCACATCCGGCTCGGCCGCAAGGGCACCTTCCTGAACGTGCTGGCCGTGCTCTGGACCGCCTTCGAGGTGGTCAACGTCTGCTGGCCGCGCGCCATCCTCGCGCCGCCCGGAGCCCCCTGGTACCAGCTCTGGGCGGGCCTGCTGGGCACCGGCGCGGTGATCACGGCCGGCCTGCTCTACCTCGTGGTCAAGAAGCCCCAGCGCGCACTGCCGGCCGCGCAGCAGAGCGGTGAGGAGAGCGTCGCGGGCGGCGAAGGCGTGCTCGCCGCCGAGCGTCTCTGAGCACCAAGTCCCCCCTCGTTCCAGTCATCCGCACCACCTCGAAGGAGCACTGTCATGGACCTGCCACGCCTGCGTTCCCCGCGCATGACGCGCCGCGGCTTCGGCGCCGCCGTTCTCGCGGCCGCCGCCGTCCCCCTGCTCGGCCCCACGACCTTCGCCTCGGCGAGCTCGGACCCGCTCCACGCACCGGCCGAATGGGAGCCGCACGCCGGCTGCGTGATGGCATGGCCCTGGGACCGGAGGGTCGGCTGGGGCGCACTGCTCGCCGACGTCCAGGCCGAGATCGCCGGGATCGCCCGGGAGATCGCCCGGTTCGAGCCGGTGATCATGGTTGCCGAACCGGGCACGGCGGCGGAGGCACGCCGGCAGTGCGGCAGTTCGGTCACCGTCATCGAGTACCCGATCAACGACTGTTGGACCCGGGACACCGGCCCGCTCTTCGTGGTCAACCCCGGCAAGACGCGCCGGACCGGAGTCGACTTCCGGTTCAACGGATGGGGCGAGAAGTACCCGTACGACAAGGACGACTTCCTCCCCGTCGGCGTCTGCGCGCACCTGGGCGACGCCCGCACACCGGTCGACATGGTCCTGGAAGGCGGAGCCGTCATCACCGACGGCCAAGGCACCCTGATCACCACCGAGGAATGCCTGCTCCACCCCAACCGCAACCCCGGCATGACCCGCGGCCAGATCGAGGCCGCGCTGCTCGCCTCGTACGGAGCGAGCAAGGTCGTCTGGCTGCCGTACGGCCTCCACCACGACGACATCACCAACGGTCACGTCGACCTCGTCGCCGCCTACCTGGGCCCCGCCCGGATCCTGCTCCACACCCAGCCCGACCCCGCACACCCCAACCACGCCCGGATGGCCGCGAACAAGGCCGTGCTCGACGCCGCGACCGACGCGTGCGGCCGGCCCTTCGAGGTGGTGGAGATGCGGCACCAACCGCACTTCCGGCACCAGGGACTGATGGTGGAGACCTTCAGCTACACGAACTACTACCTGACCGCGGGAAGCGTCGTCGTGCCGCTCTCGGGCGAACCGGCGGACGCGCTCGCCCTCGCCGAGTTCGGGTCGCTCTTCCCCGGGCGGCAGGTGGTCGGCAAGCCGGCACGCACCCTCGCCTGGGGCGGCGGTGGCGTCCACTGCGTGACGCAGCACGTGCCACGCGTGCAGTAGCCCCGGAAAACGAACCGGCCGGTGCCCGCCGCGATGGGGACGCGGCGGCCACCGGCCGGGGGCACGGCACGGATCGTGCGGTCGGCCGGACCGGGTCCGGGCCACATCCGCACTACATCCGCACTACATGGGGTCCATGCCCTCGCGCATCTGACCCTCCTGCTCGCTCTGCTCCTGGAGACGGCGGGCCTTCTCCTTCAGCCGTCGGCGCTCTTCCGGGTCGGTGGAACGCTCGGCCGCCTCGTTCAGCTCTTGGGCCTTCGCGCGCATCTGCTGGGACCGGCCTCGGGATTCGCCTGAAACGCTCATGATCGCTCCTTGGATCAGTGGGGGAGAGCGGGCGGATTCAGCGAACCAGGACCGTCGGACGTTCGCATCTCGAAGCGTCACCGAGCGTGACCCGGCGCGAATGGCCGACCGCGGATGCCGCGGCGCGGACCCTCGGCGAACCTGTGGTCGTGAGCCGAACCACTCCCATCACGCTGCACGTCAACGACACCGACCACACCCTGCGGCCCGACCACCGCGTCACCCTGCTCGACGCCCTCCGCGACCACCTCGGCCTCACCGGGGCGAAGAAGGGCTGCGACCACGGCCAGTGCGGAGCCTGCACCGTCCTCGTCGACGGGCGGCGGGCCTACAGCTGCCTGCTGCTCGCGGTCGCACAGGACGGCCGCGAGGTCACCACCGTGGAGGGACTCGCCCGAACCCGAGCCGGCGGCGAGCTCCAGCGGGCGTTCGTCGAACGGGACGCCTTCCAGTGCGGCTTCTGCACACCCGGCCAGCTCTGCTCCGCCGTCGGCGCCCTCGCCGAAGCCGCCGCCGACCCGGACGGCCCGGTGACGCTCACCGAGGCGGAGGTCAGGGAACGGCTCAGCGGCAACCTCTGCCGCTGCGGCGCCTACCCGGCCATCGTCCGGGCCGTACGGGACGTGGCCGGATGAAGCCCTTCGGCTACGTCCGGGCAGCCACCCTCCGGGAAGCCGCCGACGCCTACGCCGCCCACCCCGGCTCCCGCTACCTCGGCGGCGGCACCAACCTCGTGGACCTCATGAAGCTCGGCGTCGAGCGCCCCGGCACCCTCGTCGACATCTCCCGGCTCCCGCTCGACACCATCGAGGAGCGGCCCGGCGGCGCACTCCTCATCGGAGCCACCACCCGCGGCGGCGACGTGGCCGCGCACCCCCTCGTACGCGCCCGCTACCCGGCCCTCGCCCAGGCCCTGCTCGCCGGGGCGTCCGCGCAGCTCCGCAATGTCGCCACCACCGGCGGCAACCTCCTCCAGCGCACCCGCTGCACCTACTTCCAGGACCCCTCCAAGTCCTGCAACAAGCGGGCGCCCGGCACCGGTTGCTCCGCGCTCGACGGCATCCACCGCGACCACGCCGTGCTCGGCCACTCCACCCACTGCGTCGCCACCCACCCCTCGGACATGGCCGTCGCCCTCGCCGCCTTCGACGCCGACATCGAGCTGTACGGCGCCCAGGGCACCCGCACGGTGCCGGCCACCGCCTTCCACCGGCTGCCCGGGGACCACCCCGAGCGGGACACCGAGATCCGGGACGGCGAGATCGTCACCGGCGTGCTGCTGCCCGCCGCCGCGCCCGGCGCCCGCTCCCGGTACCGCAAGGCCCGCGACCGGGCCTCGTACGCCTTCGCGCTCGCCTCCGTCGCCGCCGTCCTCGACATCGACGCCGAGCAGGGCCTCGTCCGGCACGCGGCCCTCGCCTTCGGCGGGCTCGCCCACCGACCCTGGCGCGCCACCGCGGCCGAGCGGGCGCTGATCGGGGCCGCGCCGACCCCCGAGAGCTTCCGGCGGGCGGTCGAGGCCGAACTGGCCGAGGCGCGGCCCCTGCGGGACAACGCCTTCAAGGTCACGCTCGCCCGCAACCTCGCCTGCGACGTGCTCGGGTCACTCACCCGCGACACCCCGTAGGCCCGCAGATCCGCAAAGGAGCAACCTCCATGCCCGCGCATCCCGCACTCGGCGCCCCCACCGTCCGTACCGAGGGCCCGGAGAAGGTCACGGGCGCCGCACGCTACGCCGCCGACCACGCCCCGCCCGACCGCGCCTACGCCTGGCCCGTGCCCGCGACGATCCCCCGCGGACGCGTCACCGCGGTCGACCCGGGCGCCGCACTGGACCTCCCCGGCGTCCTCGACGTCCTCACCCCGTACGACGCGCCCCGCCTGGGCCCCTGGGACGACCCCACGCTGCGGGTGCTCCAGGACCCCGCCGTCCCGCACCGCGGCTGGTACGTGGCCCTGGCCGTCGCCGACACCCTGGAAGGCGCCCGCGCCGCCGCCCGGGCGGTACGGATCGACTACGCGACCGAGCCGCACGATTCCGTGCTGTACGAGGACCACCCGGCCGCCCACACCCCCGAAGAGGTCAACGGCGGCTACCCCGCCCACCGCGAGCGGGGCGACCCGGACGGGGCGCTCGCCGCCGCACCCGTACGGATCGACGGCGCCTACTCCGTGCCGCCGCTGCACAACCACCCGATGGAGCCGCACGCCGCCACCGCCGTCTGGGACGCCGGACAGGGCCGGCTGACCGTCCACGACTCCAGCCAGGGCGCGGGCATCGTCCGGATGGCCCTCTCCGCACTCTTCGGCCTGCCCGAGGACCACGTCGAGGTGATCTCGCAACACGTCGGCGGCGGCTTCGGCAGCAAGGGCACCCCGCGCCCCCACGTGGTCCTGGCCGTCATGGCCGCCCTGCGCACCGGCCGCCCCGTCACCCTCGCCCTGCCCCGGCGGCACCTGGCCGCCACGGTCGGGCACCGGGCGCCGAGCTTCCACCGGATCGCGCTGGGCGCCCGCCGCGACGGCACCCTCACGGCCCTCACCCACACGGTGACCAGCCACACCTCCCGGGTACGGGAGTTCGTCGAGCAGTCCGCGGTGGCCGGCCGGATCATGTACGCGGTACCGAACATCCGCACCAGCCACCGGGTCGTCCCCCTGGACGTCCCCACCCCCTCCTGGATGCGCGCCCCCGGCGAAACCCCCGGCATGTACGTCCTGGAATCGGCCATGGACGAACTCGCCGACGCCCTCGGCATGGACCCCGTCGAGCTGCGCATCCGCAACGAGCCGGCCGTCGAACCGGACAGCGGTCGCCCCTTCAGCAGCCGCCACCTCGTCGAATGCCTGCGCGAGGGCGCGGACCGGTTCGGCTGGGCCGCCCTGCGCACCCCGCGCCGTGAAGGGCCGCTGCTGTGCGGAGCGGGCGTCGCCTCCGCGACCTACCCCGTGTGGATCGCCCCGTCCACCGCCCGGGTCACCGCCCGACCGGGCGGCGACCACCTCGTCGAGCTCAACGCCACCGATCTCGGCACCGGCGCCCGTACCGTCCTCACCCAGGTGGCCGCCGACGCCCTCGGGGTCCCGGCCGCCGCCGTCACCATGGCCATCGGTCACACCGGCCTCCCACAGGCCCCGCTCGCCGGCGGCTCCGCCGGAACCGCCTCCTGGGGCTGGGCCGTCCACGAAGCCTGCACGGCCCTCGCCGCCCGCCTGGCCCGCCACCACGGGCCGCTGCCGCCCGAGGGGCTGACCGCGACGGCCGACACCACCGAGGCGGCCAAGGAGAAACCCCCGTACGCCCGCCACTCCTTCGGCGCGCACTTCGCCGAGGTCCGGGTCGACACCGTCACCGGTGAGGTGCGGGTCCACCGACTGCTCGGGGTCTACGCGGCCGGGCGCATCCTCAACCCGACCACCGCGCGCTCGCAGTTCGTCGGAGGCATGGTCATGGGCCTCGGCATGGCCCTCACCGAGCACAGCTCGGTCGACCCGACCTACGGGGACTTCGCCGAGAGCGACCTGGCCGCCTACCACGTGCCCGTGCACGCGGACGTCCCCGACATCGAGGCGCACTGGATCGAGGAGCACGACGAACACCTCGGCCCGCTGGGCGGCAAGGGCATCGGGGAGATCGGCATCGTCGGCGTGGCCGCCGCGATCGGCAACGCCGTCTGCCACGCCACCGGGCACCGGCTGCGCGAACTGCCCCTCACCCCGGACCGGGTCCTGGCGGCCCTCGACCAGGGCCTCAGTCCGTGTCCGCCCCGAGGGACGTGGTCAGGGTGAACAGCGCCCCGTCCGGGTCGCGGAGCGTCACCCACCGCTCCTCGGCGTTCGAGATGATGTCCGAGACGGTGCGCCCGCCGAGCGCGACGGCGGCCTCGATCGCCGGCCGCAGCTTCGGCACCCGGAAGTGGACGTGCCACCGCGGCCGGGTGTGCGAGGAGTACGAGGCCAGCTCCACCGGGCCGCTGTTGAGCCGGGCCACGGGCTCGCCGTCCTGCCGCAGCACCACCTGGTCCTCCTCGTAACTGACCTCGCAGCAGCCGGGGCGCTCGGTGGCCCACTCCAGCACCGCGCCGTAGAACATCGCCGCGTCCAGAGCGTTCCGGGTACGCAGCTCCAGCCAGGCCGGCGCCGGGCCCTTGCCCACCCGCCAGTCCGCAGCCACATCGCCCTCCCAGATCCCGAACACCGCGCCGTCGGGATCGGCCACGAGCGCCCCGCGGCCGCCCGACTCGAACGAGACCGGGCCGACCGCGATCGTGCCGGTGCGCTCCCGGATGCGGTCCACCGCCACGTCGGCGTCGTCGACGGCGAAATACGGGGTCCAGGCCACCGCGACCGCCAGGTCCCCGGCCAGCGCGCCGATGCCCGCCACCGGGACACCGTCCAGCAACGCCACCGAGAAGGCCTCGCCGAGGCGGGCCGGCCGGAACCTCCAGCCCGCGACCGCGCCGTAGAAGTGCTGCGCCGTCTCCAGGTCGCGGGCCATCAGGCTCACCCAGCACGGCGCCCCGAAGACCTCCCGCGTCGAAATCTCCACCGCTCGCTCCGTCCCTCGTGAGCCCCCCGGTCCCATTCTGTTCCTTTTCATGACGATCTACGCGACCGATGGGCCGCTTCGTATACGAGAAGTGGCCGAGAATCACGCTCCGTGGTGATGCCGCTCCGTCGCGGACGGCGCTAGCCTCGGTCCCGGACGCGCGCCCGCACCCTCGGAAGGCAGGTTTCCCATGGTCGGTTCCCAGGTTCCGGTGGTCCCCTCCGTTCCCGTCGTTCCCGTGATCGATCTCGGGCCGTGGCGGTCCGGCGACCCGGGCGCCAGGGCCCGTACGGCCGCCCGCGTCGACGAGGCCCTGCGCGCGGCCGGATTCCTGCTGGTCACCGGGCACGGCGTGGACCCCGCGCTGCCCGCCAGGATCCGGGAGGCGGCGGGGAGGTTCTTCCGGCTCCCGGCCGCCGTGAAACAGCCGTACGCCGTCACGGTCGGCGGCCGGGGCTGGCTCGGGCCCGGCGCCGAGGCCAACAGCTACGCGGAGGGGGAGCCCTCCCCGCCCGACCTCAAGGAGTCCTGGTCCTTCGCGGCCGACGAGCCCACCGGGGACCCCTCCGTGGACGCCGAATGGTTCCGGCCCAACACCTGGCCGGCCGAGGTGCCCTCGCTGCGGCCGCTGGTGGACGAGTACCTGGGCCTGATGCGGGCCCTCTCCGACGAGCTGCTGGAGCTCCTCGCCACCTCCCTCGGACTCGCCGAGGACCACTTCACCCGCCACACCTCACACCCCACCTGGGGGTTCAACCTCAACTGGTACCCCGGCACCGACACCGTCGGCCCGCCGCTGCCGGGCCAGTTCCGCATCGGCGCCCACACCGACTTCGGCACCGTCACGGTCCTCGACCGGCAACTCGGCTCCGGCGGCCTCCAGATCCACACCGACGCAGACGGCTGGCAGGACGCGCCCTACGACCCGGCGGCGCTCACCGTGAACATCGGCGACCTCATGGCCCGCTGGACCGGCGACCGGTGGCGCGCGGGCCGCCACCGGGTACTGCCGCCGCCCGCCGACAGCCCGGCCGAGGAGCTGATCTCCCTGGTCTACTTCTACGAATGCGATCCGCACACCCGCGTGGAATCGCTGCCCGCCCCCATCGGCCGCGTGGCGCACGAACCCGTGGACTCCCACGTGTACCTGCGGGGTCAACTCGACGCGATCAGCGTCACGGAGCCCCATCCGACGTCAGGCTGACGCGGGACCCTCCCCGAGTGGGACGGCGTGATCATCCTTTGAGTTGACGATTCGCCAGGGCGCGCTGCATAGCGTCGGCTCCATGACGCGACGCAGAGCAGTAGCCGCAGCCGCCTTATTCGCCCTCCTCCTTCCCGTTCCGCTCGCAGCGGCCGGCACGGCCGTGGCCGCCGGTTCCCCGGACGCCGCGGCCGAGAGCCGCCGCGGCGCGCCGGAACTCCCGCGCCCCACAGGCCGTTTCGCCGTCGGACAGGACACGCTCCACCTCGTGGACCGCAGCCGCACCGACCCCTGGGCGCAGTCCGGGCCGCGCGAGCTGATGGTCACCATGCGCTACCCGGCGCGGCGCGAAACCGGCAGCACGGCGCGCTACCTCACCGCGGAGGAAGCCCGGCTGCTGCTGGTCGACCGGGGTCTGGACAAGGTGATCCCGGTCGAGTCCCTGACCGGCCTGGTGACCCATTCCCGCGCGGGCGCCCGCCCCGTCGCCGGGAAGTATCCACTGGTCGTCCTCTCCCCGGGCTTCACCGTCCACCGCGCCACCCTCACCGCGCTCGCCGAGGACCTGGCCTCCCGCGGCTATGTGGTCGCCGCCGTGGACCACGCCTACGAGAGCGTGGGGACCGCCTTCCCCGGCGGGCGCGTGCCGGCATGCCTGGCCTGCGAGCAGACCAAGGCGGGGACACCCATGAAGGCGGTCAGCGACAACCGGGCCCGCGACGTGTCCTTCCTCCTGGACCGCCTCACCGGACGCCACCCCGCCTGGCGCCACGCCGGCCTCATCGACGAGAGCCGCATCGCGATGGCCGGGCACTCCATCGGCGGCGCCTCGGCGGCCGCCGCGATGGCGACCGATCCGAGGATCCGCGCCGGGGTCAACATGGACGGCGGACTCGCGACGCCGATCCCCGCGGCCGGGCTCGGCGGGCGCCCCTTCATGCTGATCGGCGCGCAGAACCGCGGCCCGGGGGGCAGCCCGAGCTGGGACCGTGACTGGCCCCTGCTCGACGGCTGGAAGCGCTGGATCACCTTCGTCGGCTCCGGCCACTTCACCTTCTCCGACTTCCCCGCGATCGGCGAACAGCTGGGCCTGCCGATCGATCCCGAGGCACCGCTGCCCGGAGCCCGGTCCGTCGAGCTGACCCGGCGCTACGTCGGCGCCTTCTTCGACCAGCACCTGCGGGGCAGGCCGCAGCCCCTCCTCGACGGACCGGCCGCCGACGCGCCGGAAGTGCGCTTCCACACGCCCTGACCAGGGTCAGACCACCGTCACCGGGTGCCGGACGACCGCGTCGAAGAGGTAGCCCTGCGTGTTGTGGACCGACGTCTCGGGCTGCGTGCGGCCCGTGGCGTCGGTCGCCCGCGCCAGCAACGCCGTCGCACCCGTCGTCCGCGGGGTCCACGGCACCGACCAACGCACCCAGCCGCCCCGGCGCGGGGCGTCGTGCAGCCGCACGCGCTGCCAGCGGCCACCGCCGTCGGTGCTCACCTCCACCCGGGTGACGGGGGCACCACCCGACCAGGAACGGCCGGTCAGCAGCCGCGTCCGGTGAACGGGAACGGTGGCGCCCAGCTCCAGCTCGAAGGCGCTCTTGAGGGTCTGCCGGGTGAGCGGGGCGCTGCCCTGCGCCGGGTGCTCGGGCCCGAACAGGCGGTACATGTCGGTGTTCCACGGCGAGTACAGCGCCTCGGTGCTGACCTCGATGTCCCCGACCCACTTGATCGAGGAGATCCCGACCCACTCCGGTACGACGAGCCGCACCGGGCCCCCGTGGTCGGCCGGCAGCGGCTGCCCGTTCATCTCGTACGCGAGCAGTACGTCGTCCAGCGCCTTCCCGATCGGCAGCGGGCGCCGCACCCGGCCCAGGTTCACCCCGTTCGCCACCACCTCGTCGTCCAGCCCGCGCGGCAGGACGTCGACGGCGGCGGGGCTCACGCCCGCCTGCCGCAGCACGTCCGACAGCCGTGCGCCGCGCCAGCGCGCGACGCCGATCGCGCCCAGGGTCCAGGGGGTGCCGGTGACCGGTTGGCCCTGCTGCGTGGCGTAGAAGCTGCGGCCGTTGCCCGCGCACTCGATGAACAGCGTCCGCTCGACCGCCGGCAGGGCGCGCAGCCGCTCGTACGAGAAGTCCACCGGGCCGCCCGCGAGACCGTCGCCCCACACGTTCAGCCGCCAGGCACTCGCATCGATGCGCGGGGTGGAGGTGTGGTTGCGTACGAAGAACCGGTCGATCGGGGTGAGCGGGCCGGTGCCGCGCAGCGCCGCGAAATTCGTCTCCGCGTTGGTGCCGCGGAGCGTGAACAGCTCGGGCGGTAGCGGTTTGAGGATGCCGGGCGCCGCCGCGGCGCCGGTCTCCGCGGCAGAGGCCGTCCCGGTGGCGCCCAGCCCCAGGGAGCCGGCGGCGGCCCCCACCGCGAACAGCTTGAGCAGGTCACGGCGGTCCACTCCGGCGGACCGGGCGCGGCCGCGCGCCCACTGCCGCAGGCGCGTGCGGTCGTACTGGCTCTCGTCCGACAGGTCGAGGGGCATGCTCGGGCACTCCTTGATCGTGATTTCCGACGGACCGTAGCGGCCCGGGGCGGGCCGCCGGAACCTTCCCGCCGTTCCCGCCACGAACCCGCAACACCCCCGCAATGGCCGATTACCGCCGACCCGCCGAATTTCGGCAGGATGGGGGCCATGACCGAGATCCGCACCCCCCGACTCCTCCTCCGCCGCTGGACCGACGACGACCTCGTCCCCCTGTCGGAGATCAACGCCGACCGGGAGGTGATGCGCTGGATCGGCGACGGCTCCACCCTCGACCTGGACCAGACCGCCGAGGAGATCGAGCGCATGGAGGAGGAGTGGGACGAGGAGGGATTCGGGCTCTTCGCCGTCGAACTCCTCGCCTCGGGCGAGCTGATCGGCGTCGTCGGCCTGTCGGTGCCCGAGTACCTGCCGGAGGTCCTCCCGGACATCGCGATCAGCTGGCGCCTGGGCCGTCAGTACTGGGGCCAGGGCTACGCCTCCGAGGCCGCCCAGGCCACCTTGGAGTTCGCCCTCCAGGACCGTGGACTGGACAGGGTCATCGCCATCAACCGATCGGGCAACGACGATTCCGAGAACGTGATCCGCAAGCTCGGCATGGTGCTGGAGCGCGACACGACCGAGCCCGAACACCACTACCTCCTGCAGATCCACGGCATCGACCTCACCGAGTACGAGGCCTGATCGGGCGGACCGCGCGTCGCCCCGGCCGCATCGGCCGATCGGATGACCCGGGGGTCGTCCGGACCGCTCGCGGGCTCCGGCCTCCGGGCGGACCGGGCCGGGGCTCCGGCCGGGCGAGCATGGACCGGGGGAGCGGGAGGGCGTAACCCGGCCCTCCCCGCCCCGGAGCCGAGAGGGACACCATGAACGCGCACGACAGACTGCTCCTCGACGGCGCCCGGCGCGGCGACCCCGCGGCGGTGAGCGCCGCGCTCGCCGCGGGCGCCGCCGTCGAGGCCCGCGACGACCAGCTGCGGACCCCGCTGCTGCTCGCCGCGCTCGGAGACCACCTCGCCGTGGCCGAGCTGCTGCTCGCCGCCGGGGCCGACCCCAACGCCCCCGACTCGCGCGAGGACAGCCCCTGGCTGGTCACCGGAGTCACCGGCAGCGTCCGGATGATGCGCCTGCTGCTGCCCGCCGGGCCCGACCTGAAGCAGCGCAACCGCTTCGGCGGGATCTCCCTCATCCCGGCCGCCGAGCGCGGGCACACCGCGTACGTGCGCGCCGTGCTGGACGAGACCGCCATCGACGTCGACCACGTCAACCGGCTCGGCTGGACCGCGCTGCTGGAGGCGGTGATCCTCGGCGACGGCGGCCCGCGCCACGAGGAGATCGTCGCCCTGCTGCTCGCGGCGGGCGCCGACCCCGCGCTGGCCGACCGCGACGGGGTGACCCCGTACGAGCACGCCGCCCGCCGGGGCTTCGAGGGCATGGCCCGGATCCTGCGCGCGGCCGAGGAGTCCGCGGCGGCCGAGGCGGCCGCTTCGGAGGGGGAGAGCGACCGGTGAACCCCCGCGCACGGGGCACCCGTACCGCCTTCGCTTCGCTCGCCGCCGCCCTGCTGCTCGGCGCCTGCTCGCAGGGCGGCGCCTCCGGTGGCTCCGCGCCGACGAGCCCGGCGCCGTCCGCGGCCTCCCCGCTGCCGGCCGACGCGCCGACCCCGCAGGGGCTGCTGCTGACCGCCGACTTCGGGTCCGACACGGTCACCTTCGTGGACCCGGAGCGCGGCGCGGTCGCCTCCGTCACCGTGGGCCGGGCCCCGTACGGCCTGGCCGTCGGCGCGGACGGCCGCGCCTGGGTGGCCACGGCCGAGGGCGTCGCGGTCGTCGACACCCGCACCCGTACGCGGGTGGCGAACATCCAGTACCGCACCGACAGCGGCCCCGCGGGCGACGGCGAGTACCGCGGCGGCGGCATGGGCATCGCGCTCTCGCCCGACGGCGCGCACGCCTACGTCGGGGTCAACGTCCCCGGCCGGGCAGGCGTCCTGGAAGTCGTCGACACGGCCACGAGCACGGTCACCGCCGCCGTACCGGTGGGCCGGCGCCCCTTCGACGTGGACGTGTCACCCGACGGCTCCGAGGTCTACGCCACCGGCCACGACTCCTTCGACGTCACCGTCGTCGACACCGGCTCACTGCGGCCGCGGCGCATCGAGGTCGCCCCCTACGGAACCGAGGGCGGGCTCGGCTCCTGGCTCAAGCCGCACTACGCGGCCGTCCGCCCCGCCGACGGGAAGCTCCTGCTCCCCTTCGAGGGCGAGCGGCTCGCGGTGGTGGACCCGCGCACCGGCCGGACCACCATCGAGCCGATGACCGCCGACACCCACCAGCACGGGGTCGCGCTCACTCCCGACGGCCGCCTCCTGGTCGTCGGCACGGGAGCGGTGGAGCCCGGCAAGGGCAAGGGCCCCTCGCTGACGGTCCGTTCCCCGGACGGGTCGGAACGCGTCCACCCGCTGGACGGCCCGCACGAGTCGGTGACGGTCTCCCGCGACGGCCGCACCGCGTACGTCACCGGCGGCTACACCCGCGACGGCTACTGGAACGGCATCACGACGGTCGACCTGACCACCGGCACCACCCACCGTCTCCCGGTGGGCACCCGCCCACTGGGCATCGCCGTCCTCTGAGCGGAGCGCCCTTCAGGCGGGCCCCGTGCCCGGGGCCCGGGCCGCCCCGCCCGTGCGGATCGCGGCGAGGGCGGCGGCGTGCAAGGAGGCCGGGGCGCCGTGGTGGGGGAGCGGGCTGCCGGTGAGGGTGTACCACTCCTCGGCGTCCTTGTACTGGACGTCGAAGCGGGCCAGGCCCCCCGGCAGCGCCGTCGTGCGCAGGGTGAGCGGGCCGGTGACGACACCGACCTCGTCGGTCATGGCGCCGCCCGGGCCGGCGGTCACGTCGTCCTGCCAATGGAGCGCGTCCGTCATGAGGCGCAGGTGTCCAGCATGGTGGTGAGCATCTTCTTCTCCGGTTCGGTGACGGTCAGCCCGTACGTGGACTTCACGGTGGTCCAGGCCCTGCCGTACCGGCACCAGCTCGACTTCTCCGGCGGCTGCCACAGGTCCGGGCTCTGGTCGCCCTTCGAGCGGTTCGAAGCCGCGGTCACGGCCAGCAGCTGAGGGTTGGTCAGGTCGTTGGCGAAGGCCTTGCGCTTGGCGGAGTCCCAGCCGGCCGCGCCGGAGCGCCAGCCCTCGGCGAGCGGGACCATGTGGTCGATGTCCATCTTCGCGGCGTCGGTGACGACCACCCCGTCGTACAGGCTCTTCCAGGTGCCGGAGACCGCCCGGCATTCGGCGTCCCGCGTGACGCCGGTGCCGTCGCGCTCCAGGATGACCTCGCGGGTGTCGCACCTATTCCCCTGCTGGGTCCAGTGCGTGAACTTGTCCCGGCTGTAGCCGGCCATCGTGCCCGCCGGCGCCACCTTCAGCGCCGCCAACTGCGTCCGGGCCACGGCCGCGTCGACCATTCCGGGCAGTACGTCCCCGCCGGCGGGTTTGGCGTCGGCCGGGGGCGGCGCCCCCGCCCCGGACGGTTTCGCGTCCGGGACGCCCGGCGCCGTCGGATCGGAACAGCCGGCCACCGCCAGCAGCAGCGCGGCCGCGACCACCGCGCCGCGCACCCGTATATGACGTCCCATAACCCCACCCCGAGCCGGCTCCGCTTCGCAACTGACCCCGGAAGACTACCCAGAACCGGACATAAAACCGGCCATGGACCCTCCGTCCGGCGTTGTCAGTGCCTCTCGCTAGTCTCCCGGCATACCGCAGCTCAGGGGGGTCTTCGTCCCCCCTGCCAGGGCTGCGCGGATCCGTTCGGGACAGGCGAGCAAGGGGCACGGACTGATGGCATGGCAGGCGGCGGGCGAGGGGTACGAGATCGCCCTCGTGGAAGGGCGGGTGGCGGCGCGGTCCACCACCGGCCGAGCGGCGGGACGGCAGTTGAAGTCACTGCCCAAGGCGCTCAAGGAACACCCCGAGGTGGACCGGCTGCGCCGGCTGTCCGAATGGCTCGACCGGCACGCCGCGGCCTGCGTCGCCCAGGTCGACACCTGGATGGTGTCCTCGCTGCCGGTACCGACCGCGCTGCTCGCCCGCGTCTGGCCGGACGAGGCCTGGCAGTCCGCCCTGCGCGACCTGGCCGTCGTCGGTGAGGACCCGGACGAGGTGGGCTTCCTGCGGGACGCCACCGAATCCGGCGAGCTGAAGGTGGTCAACCTCGACGGCGAGACCGTACGGCTCTCCCCGCGCACGGTGACCCTGCCGCACCCGGTGCTGCTGCCCGACCTGGACGACGTACGGGAGTTCGCCGCCGAACTCGGCATCGTGCAGCGGGTCGAGCAGATCCACCGGGCAACCTGGCACAAGCCCGCCGAGCTCGCCGCCACCGCCACCGAGGTCCGCGACTACGCGGGCGGGGTCTTCCCCACCCGCTTCAGCCTCGCCGCCCGGGCCACCGGCCTCGGCTACCGGGTCTCCGGCGGCTACGCCGGCTGCAAGGTCCGGGACTCGGGTGCCGTGACGGAGGCGGCGGTGTGGATCGGCGAGCCCTACTACGAGGACGAGACCACCACCGGCGCGCTGAGCTGGCACGACGAGAACGGGCGGGCGGTGCGTCTGTCGGAGGTCGGACCGGTGGCCTGGTCCGAAGGCATGCGGATGGCCGCGGCGCTGTACGCCGGGCGCAAGATCGAGGAGGGCGCGGGAGCATGAGCACGGACCTGAAGGACACGAAGGACATCAGCGGCATGAACGGCATGAACGACTCGGGCGAGGCCGAACTGCTGCTCAAGGCGGGGGCGGTGCTCCCGCACGGCACCCCCGGCGCCGGACCCACCGCCGTCGACCTGACCGCACGCTCCTACCGACACCCCGCCCTCGGCGACGACCGCGTGGTCGTCCGGCTCGCCCCCGCCGAACTGGGCGCGGCCGAGGACCTCGCCGCCGGGTTCCTGGGACTCGTACCCGACCAGGGCGAGCCGCCGGTCGTCGGCCTGAGCCGCCGGCAGGCGCTCGGCTTCCCCGAGTGGATCCTCGTGCACCACCCCGAGGACGGCCACCACGCCCTCGCCGTCGTCCCCGAGCTCGACCGCATCGCACCCCAGGCCAAGACCAAGCCCAAGGCCGCCCTCGACGCCTGCCACGAACTGGCGGGCCGGCTCGCCGCCTCCGTCCCGCACTTCCTGCCCGTCTTCTACGAGCAGACCGCCCGGATCTTCCTCGCCGTCGAGAACAGCACCTACGCCGCCCAGCTGTTCGGCCGCGCCCGCACCGCCGAGGCGCAGCACGGCCTGAGCGTCGACGAGGACCGGCTCGACTCCGTGTTCCTCGAATTCGCCCTGGCCGGCGCCCTGCCCGTCAAGGTGCTCACCGGCTACGGCAAGGACCTGGCCGCCCGCGTCACCCCCGCCGAGGCCTACGACCGCTTCCGCCGCCTGTGCGTACGCCGCACCGCGGGCGGACTGCCGCCCTCCGCGCAGGCCGCCACCGAGCTGCGTCGACTCGCCCGCGCCGCCGGGCTGAAGGGCACCGGGGCCGAACAGGAGTACCTCGCCGAGCTGCTGCCGCTGCCCGCCACGATGCGCGCCGCGACCGGCTGGTGGAAGGCCCACCGCACCGCGCTCATCGCGCTGGCCCGCCGCGAACCGGCCGTGCGGGGCACCTTCCTCGAGCTGATGCCGCCCGGCAGCGACGGCGACCTGTCCGACCTCTGGCTGGAGATCCTGGAGGAGTCCGGCGCCACCGCCGGGCTCGTCGACGCCGGCCTGCCCGCCGAGCAGCGCTGCGCGGACGGAGCGGTCGGCTGGCTGGAGCGCTACCACGCCGCCCGCCACAGTGGCTGGGGCCCGCGCTCCACCCCGCCCGCCCTCCTCGACCTCGTCGGCCGCGCCGCCGACCGGCTGCGCGCCGAACTCGCCGAGCCCGGCCGCGAAGCCGGCCTGCACATCGGCGTCCAGGACGCCGATCTGCTCGACCTGGTCCTCTCCCTCGGCATCGCGGTCGCCGACCCCGAAGAGAACTCCCGCCCGCACTACCGCCACAACCAGCTGAACGTGGCCGACTGGGCACGCGCCGACCAGCGCCGCGACCTGCTCGCCCTCGCCGCCGACCAGCGGTTCCGACCCGCGTTCCGCCGCGCCGTGAACTCCTTCGGAGACGCCGGCTCCGGCGCCGACGTCATGCGCCGCCTCGCCGCCTCGCCCGGCGGCCGCCCCATGCTCACCGAATGGATGCGGGAAGTCGCCCGCAACTCCAAGGCCGCGGGCCTGCCCGGGCTGCCCGACGCCATCAGCCGGCTGACCTGGCTGCCCGCCGAGGCCCTCGAACTCGCCCCGGACGAGGTCGCCGACGCGGCCGCCGCCGACCTCGGCGAAACCCTCGCCCGCACCCTGCGCGGGGGCCTCTTCGAGGAGTTCGTCTGGCCCGCGTTCGAGGAGGCGCTGGTCGAACTCGCCGACCGGAAGGCGCTGCACCGGAGCAACCTGACCGTCGTCGAGTCCTGGCCCCACCTCATCGTCGCCAACAGCATCCAGGTCCGCGTCATCGACGCCGACTCCACCGTCCTCACCCACGACCTGCGCGTGCCCACCGGCGGCTCGTACCGGTACGGGTTCCACTACGTCGACGGCGCGCTGCTCGTCTTCTGGTCCACCTGGGGCAGCGAGGTCCAGGGCTACTGGCACACCGACCCGCAGAACGTCCTCACCCTGAAGACCGACCGCGCCCACTGGTCGCTGCGCTCCGACGAGATCAGCCTGCCCCTGCCCGGCGGCGGCCGCACCGTCGGAGGCGGCGTCCTGCACGCCGGGGACACCGAACTGCCCGCCGAGCAGGCCGTGCTGTGCGACGGCACCTCGTACTGGGTGTGGCGATCCCGCGAAAAGGACCAGGGCGGCTCCGGCTGGTGCGAGTACAACCCCGCCGACGGCACCCACGGCCGCTTCTCCCATCCGGCCTTCCTCGCCGACACGCCGGCCGCCCACCTCCCGTCCACCGATTTCGCCGCCCGCTCCGCCTGGCTGCGGCCCGCGCCCACCGTCGTGGGCTCGGCCCTCGGGGAGCCCGCCGACGGGCTCCTCGGCTGGTGCGCCGTCCGCGTCAAGGACGAGGGCTGGTTCGGCACCGACACGGCCGGCCGCACCGTCCGCACGCCCGAGGACGGCAACATGCCCGCCGCCGCCCTCGCCTTCCCCGGCGCCGACCGGGCGCGTGCCCTCACGCAGCGTTGGCGGGAACTCTGCATCGTCGACCCCGACGGCGTCGTCACCGCCATGACCCACGGCGACCACCGCAACGAGGGCTTCGCCACCGGCAGCGTCGACCTCCCGCCGCTGCCCTTCTGGTACGCCCTGCGCCCCCGCGACCCCGAGGGCTCCACCGCCCTGCGCGCCGCCGACGGGGACACGGTCGGCGCCCTGCTCGCGGCGGCCGCCGCCACCGAGAAGGCGTCCGACCTGCCCGGCCTGGTCAGCGCCGCCTTCCCGCAGATCACCGCGCCCGAGCTGCTCGGCGGCATCATCGAGGTCCTGCGCTTCGCCCTCACCCAGCAGCAGGCCCTCGACGCGGTCGCGGCCCGGCTCCACCCGGATGCGAGCGCCGCCCGGGAGGACGACACCGGTCCGGCCGACTGCCTGCTCGGCGACGCGCTCAACGGTCTCGTCGGCACGGGGTACTACCGCTGGGGCGGCGACGCCGACGGCGCACACCGGCTGCTGCGTGAACTCGCAGCCGCCCGCGCGCACACCGACGCCCCGGAGGTGCCCGGCCGCCTCCACTGGGACCTGCCCGCCCTGCAGGTCTCCGCGCTCGCGTGGACACCCTGGCTCGACGAGCCCGCCGCCCTCGCCTACCGCGCCGCGGCCGCCGGCTCCACCGACGAGCAGCGGGCCGCCCTCCTCTCCTTGCTCGACGCGGTGGACGCGCTCGGCCTCGACTCGGCCGAGGGCTCCGCCGACCGCTGGCGTCGGGTCCTGCTCCACCTGGACCAGCGCCACCTGCGCACCCCCGACGGCATCGAGCGCGACCGACACCACCGCAGCCTGCTCCCGCTCGGCGGCGGCGCCGTGCTCGCCCTGACCGAGCACAGCCAAGCCGTCCCCGACGGGCACGAGTTCGGCGCACTGCTCCACGACCCCACCGGCCGCTTCACGGTCCCCGGCCCGTACACCGTGCGCGCCGAGGCCCCGCTCGGCGACCGCGACCGCGACGCCGGCTGGCTGCGCGCCTTCCTCGGCGCCGCCGCCGAGCACGGCCCGGCGCCCTTCTTCCCGGAGGCCGCCGAGGAATTCGCCCGCCTCACCGGAGTGTCCGGCACCCTCGCCCGGCTGGTGGTCGCAGGGCTCCCGCACGTCGACGACAGGGAGTACAACTTCCTGCCCCCGGAGCTGCGCACCACCCTCGGCGTGAAGGTCGCCGACGCGGACTACGCCCGGGACGAACTCAGGGAACTCGACGTCGAGGTCCGGCGCGCGGTGGTCGGCGCCTTGCTGCCCGCCGACCCCGCCCGACTCTGGAGCGACGGCCCCGACGTGGCCGCCGCCGCGCAGGTGTGGAACCGGCGCGTGGGACGTCGTACGCCCGTACCCGACTGGCTCGTCACCGAAGCCGCGCGAGCCGTCCTCAGCGGATGGTCCCTGCACCGCGCCCTGCCCGCACTGCTCGACCCCGATACGTCGCCGGAGCTCTCCGTCGACGTGCCCTGGACCGTGAAGGACGACCGCGCCACGCCGTGCGAGCCGGCCGCCGCACCCTTCACCGCGCCCGTGCTGACCGGCGCTCTCTCCCTGATGGCCTGGCTGGCCCACCGGCTGCCCGCGGGCGACCCGCTGCGAGCGGCACTGCCGCCCGCGCTGACCGCCGTACGGCAGCGGCTGGCCGCCCCCGAACTGCTCCTCCTCATCGGGTACTACACCGATCTCGCCGACTTCCGGAAGGCGGCCGGCACCCCGACCGAGACCGTGGAGGGCGCCCACGGCTACGAGCGCTACAGCGCGGTCATCCTGCCCACGCACGACGGGCGGCCCATGCCCGTGCTGCGCCCGGCCCTGCTGGACTCCACCGGCCGCGACCCGTACCTGGCGCTGCTGCGCGGGGCCGACCAGGAACCCAACCTGATCGAGAGGGCCCTGCGACTCGCCCACGATCCGACCTTCGCCGCGCTGCTCGCCGACCCGGGTGCCCCGGCGGCGGCGGGCGCGGCGGACGCCGACGGCACCTGGTGGCCGCAGGACCCGAGCCGTTCCGTGCCGGAGGTCGTGGCCGAGGCCGCCGACGCACACGGCCTCGGCGCCGACGCGGCCGCCCTCTACCTGATGCTGCTCGCCATGCCCGACCCCACCGACCGCAACACCGCCCGCTGGACCGGCTGGAAGCCGGCCCGCCTCAAGGCCGCCCGCGCCGAACTCGCCGCCACCGACCTGGTGGTGCAGGCCGCCCGGAGCAGGGCGGGACGCTCGCTGTTCCTGCCGGGCGGATGGGCGGACATGGCCTCCCCGGTGCTGCCGGTGGAGCAGTGGAAGCTCCCGATGTACGACGGGCGCGTCGTGGGCCCGCTGGTTCCCGGCGAACCGGTGGCGGACCTGTACCGCAGGGCCTGGCAGCGGGTTCGCGAGGGCGACGCACCGCGCTTTGAACAACTCCAGGTCAAGCGCACCCGCGCCCGCCGCCGCTGACTTCGACCCGGTGCGGCGCGCGTCGCCCGCGCGCCGCACCGGACCGGCCACCTTCTTCCCACCTCCCCGAGGACCCGATGACTCTCACCGAACAGCCCGCCCCGCCGGCCCCCGCACGCCAGGTGCTCCCGGCCGAGGAGCGGTACGCCGCCGAACTGGCCTTCCTCGCCGCCCAGGACCCCGGCCCCCGCCCGCCCGGCTGGGCCCTGACCCCGCGCGCCGTCGTCACCTTCGTCTGCGGCAGCGACGGGACCGAGCTCGCCCTGCCCGGCGGCGGCGCCAAGATGGCCATCGCCCCCAAGTTCGTCGGCGAACGCGCCCTGGTCGAACGCTGCGTGGTCACCCTCGCCGGAGACCGCGGCCTGCTGCTCACCGGCGAGCCCGGCACCGCCAAGTCGATGCTGTCCGAGCTGCTGGCCGCCGCCGTCTGCGGCACCAGCGCCCTCACCGTCCAGGGCACGGCCGGCACCACGGAGGACGCCTTCCGTTACGGCTGGAACTACGCGCTGCTGTTGGCCCAGGGGCCGAGCGCCGGAGCCCTGGTCGACTCGCCGGTGCTCTCCGCGATGCGGACCGGGAAGGTGGCCCGCGTCGAGGAGATCACCCGCTGCCTGCCCGAGGTACAGGACGCGCTCGTGTCGATCCTGTCCGACCGGCGGGTCAGCGTGCCCGAACTGACCGCCACCGAGGACGCGATGGTCAGCGCGGCCCCCGGCTTCACGATCATCGCCACCGCCAACCTGCGCGACCGCGGCGTCAGCGAGATGTCCGCCGCCCTCAAGCGGCGCTTCAACTTCGAGACCGTCGACCCCATCGCCGACGCGGACGCCGAGGCCACGCTGATCCGCCGCCAGGCCGTAGCCGCCGTCCAGCGGGCCGGAGCCCCCTTCGCGGTGGACGACGCCGTGCTCGAGGCGCTCGTCACCGTCTTCCGCGACCTGCGGGGCGGGCGCTCCGCCGAGGGCTGGGACGTGGAACGCCCCGGTACGGTCATGTCCACCGCCGAAGCCGTGCAGGTCGCGGCCTCGCTGGGGATCTCCGCGGCGTACCTGCCGGGCGGGGACGTGCTCGACCTGCTGCCCGGGCACCTGCTGGGCGTGGTCCGCAAGGACGACCCCGCCGACCACGGCCGCCTCCTCGGGTACTGGGACGGCCCCGTCCGCCGCCGGGCCGAAGACGGCTCGGCGATGTGGCGCCGCCTCTGGGACCTGCGCGGGAGCCTGCGTTGACGGCCGACCCACGCACCGCCCTGGACGCCCTGGGCTCCTCGCGCACGCCGTACCTGCTGGGCGTACGCCACCACAGCCCGGCGCTGGCGGCGGTGGTCCCGGCGCTGCTGGACGCCTCCGGCGCGGACGTGGTCTGCGTGGAGCTCCCGGCGGACTTCCAGCCGTGGCTGGCCCACCTGGCCGACCCGGAGACGCTGTCCCCGATCGCCCTGGCGGGCACCTCCCGGGACGGCCGCCTCGCGTTCTACCCGTTCGCGGACTTCTCCCCGGAATTGGCGGCCATCCGCTGGGCCGGCGCGCGGGGCGCGACCGTCCTGTGCTGCGACCTCCCCCTCTCGGCCGACCCCGCACCCCCACCGCCGTCGGCGGGACCCCTCCCGAGCCCGGCCCCGACTCCGGGGTCCCCGGCCGCGGTGGTCCCGGGCCCGGCGGTTCCTGGGCCGGCCCCGAGTCCGGGCGCCCCGGCGGCGGTTGTCCCGGACCCGACGGTCCCAGGCCCGGCGCCGACTTTGGGCGCCCCGGGCCGGGCCGTCCCTGGCGATGCCCCGCTTCCGGGTGTCCCGGAAGCGGCTGCCCAGGGCTCGGTGGTCCCGGCCCCTGCCCCGCTTCCGCATGCCGCAGACCTGACCCCGGGCTCGGCCTCCGGCCCGGCCCCGGTGTCGGGCTCGGCCTTCGGCCCGGTATCCGTCCGCGGAACTTCCTTCGCGGACGGGCTCGCCGCCGCCGGGACCGGGCGCGACGGGGAGGACATGTGGGACCGGGCGGTCGAGGTGCTCGCCCCCGGGTGTTCCCCGGAAGCCGTACGCCGCGCCGCGCTCGGCTTCGGATGGGCGCTGCGCGCGGACACCGCCGCCGTCCCGGCGAGGGACCTGGCCCGCGAGTCCCACATGCGCGAGGTGATCGCCGGCGCCCTCGCCGCGGGCCACCGAGTGGCGGCCGTGATCGGCGCGTTCCACGCACCGGCCCTCCTCGGCACCGCCACAGCCCCTGGCGGCGCGCCCGCACACACCGTCCGGGCTCCGCAGACAGCGGCAGAGGAGAGCACCCCGTCCGGCACGGTCCCGGGCGCCCGCCTCGCCCCGGACGGCGCGCCGCCCGCCACAGGGCTCCACCACGGCTCCACTGACGCGGTCACGGCCCATGCCGTGAAAGGCGGGAACTCCGGGTCGGGGCCGACCGGCCAGGACGCCCCCGCCGGCGCGGCAACCGCCCGTACGGGCGCGGGTCACGCGCTCGGCCCCGGGCACGGCGTCGATCCGGTGGCAGGGGCCGACGAGGACGCCGGCGGCCGCCGCGGCCCCGGCGGGAACTCCGGCTCGGGGTCGGGCAGCGGCATGCGTGCTCCCGCTGACGACGCAACGGGCCGTACGGGTGCCGGCCAGGCCCTCGGCGCCGGCGGGGCCGCCGGGTCGGGGTCGGCCGGCGCGGGTGCTTCCGTCGGCGCGGCAAGCGCCCGTGCGGGGCGGGACGTCGCGGAGGTCCGCACCTCGCTCGTGCCCTACTCCTTCGACCTGCTCGACTCGCGCTCCGGGTACCCCGCCGGGATCCGGGATCCGCTCTGGCAGCAGGCCGTCCTGGAGGCCGGCGGCGACCCCGAGTCGGTTCGGGAGGCGGCCTCCCACGCCGTCACCCGGCTCTGCCGGGAGCTGCGTCGCGCCGGGCACACGGCCGGGACCGGCGAGGCCGCCGAGACCCTGCGGCTCGCGTGTGACCTGGCCGTCCTGCGGGGGCTCCCCGCGCCCGGCCGCGGCGAGCTGCTGGAGGCCGTCACCACGGTGCTCGGCCAGGGCGAGCCCCTCGGTCGGGGGCGGGCGCTGGCCCGCGCCCTGGAGGCCGTGTTCGTCGGCACCGCCCGCGGGCGGGTCACCCCGCACGCCCCCCGTTCCGGCCTAGGCCCCGCCGTCGAGGCCGAGCTGGCGGACCTGCGGCTGCCCGGCCCCGACGACCCCGCCTCCCGCGAGCTCCGCCTCGACCCGCTGCGCTCCGCCCTCGACGCCCGCCGCGAGGTGCTGCTGCAGCGGCTCCTCGTCTGCGGCGCCGGGTACGGCGAGCCCGCCCCGGTGGCCGCCACCGGCGACGGCACCGCCCTCGGCACCAAGTGGCGGCTGTCCTGGACGCCTTCCGTCCCGGCCCGGCTCGACCTGGCGGGCTGCCGCGGCGTCACCGCCGCCCAGGCGGCGGCCGGAACGCTCCGCGACACCGCCCGCCGTGCCGCCGCCGACGGCGGGCCGACCCCGGCGCAGATCCTCGCCGGGCTCGACGCCGCCGCCCGGTGCGATCTGCCCGCGCTGGTCGACGTACGCCTGCACGAGGCGGCCACCGCCCTGCCGCAGACAGCCACCCTGCCCGAACTCCTCGACGCCCTCGACCTCCTGGAGGCCCTGCACCGCGGCCACCTCCCCGGCACCTCCGCCGAGTCCCGAGCCACCGCGGCCGCCCTCACCGCAGACCTCCTCGAAGCGGCCGTACGCTCCCTGCCCGGCCTCGCCGGCAGCGAGGACCCCGCCGACGCGGCCGCCCTCGTGGCCCTCGCCGACCGGGCCGCCGCGCACCACCTGGGCCTGCGTACGGACGACGCGCTCGCCGCCCTGGCCGCCTCGGCCTCCCCGCTGATGCAGGGCGCGGCCCTGGCCGTACGGGTCCTCCTCGACCTGGACCCGGCCGCCGAGCTCGGAGCCCGCGCCGCCGGATGGATCGACGGCGCGGCCGGCCCCGACGGCAGGCGGGCCCTGACCCGCCGGCTCGGCGGACTCCTCACCGCCGCCGGGCCACTGCTGCAGGCATCGCCGGCCGCACTCACCCCGCTCCTCGACCGGGTCGAGCACCTTGACGACCGTCTCTTCCTCGACCGCCTGCCCGCCCTGCGCGGCGGTTTCGACACCCTGTCGCCCGCCGCCCGCGACCGGCTCCTGCACACGGTCGCCGAACGCCTCGGTGACCGGATCGACCTCACCCTCGATGCCCCGCCCGCCCTGCTCGCCCTCTGGGCCGCCGCCGACGCGGCCGGACTCGCCGCGGTCGAGTCCCTTCCGTGGCCCAGGGCACAGGCCCCGGAGGTCGCGGACGTCACGGAGGCCCCCGGCGCCGAGCACGAGCCCGCCGAACCCCCGCGCCGACCCACCCCGTCGCCCGACGCCCGACTCGCCCCCGCCGACCGCTGGAGGCTGCTCCTCGGCCGGGAACGCGACCGCCTCCCCGCCGGAGCCCGCCGCTACGCCCACGCCCTGGACGAGCTGTACGGCGCCGGCCGCGGCGAAGGGGCCTCCGAGAACGGCGGAGGCGCGGGCACCGGCGGAGGCCAGGAGGCCTCGTTCCCCACGGCCCGCGAGTGGTCCGAGGAACTGGAGTCGCTGTTCGGCGCCGACGTACGGGAAGAGGTACTCGCCGGGGCCGCCGAAGCGGGCCGGACAGACGTGCTCACCCAGCTCGACCCGGCTACCGTACGGCCCTCCGTGGAACTCCTGAGCTCCGTGCTCTCCCTGGCCGGCGGAATGCCGGAAGCCCAACTCGCCCGCCTGCGCCCCCTGGTCCGGCGACTGGTCGACGAACTCGCCCGGGAACTGGCCACCCGGCTGCGACCGGCCCTCTCCGGCCTCGCCACCCCGCGCCCGACCCGCCGCCCCGGCGGCACCCTCGACCTGGCCCGCACCCTGCGCGCCAACCTCGCGCACACCCGCCGTCGCGACGACGGCAGCGTGGTCGTCGTTCCCGAACGGCCCGTGTTCAGCACCCGGGTGAGCCGCGAAGCCGACTGGCGGCTGATCCTCGTCGTCGACGTGTCCGGCTCGATGGAGGCCTCCGTCGTCTGGTCGGCGCTGACCGCGGCCGTCCTGGGCGGCGTACCGACCCTGTCCACGCACTTCCTCGCCTTTTCCACCCAAGTGGTGGACCTCACCGACCGGGTGGACGACCCGCTCTCGCTGCTCCTGGAGGTCCGCGTCGGCGGCGGCACGCACATCGCCGCCGGACTCGCCCACGCCCGCTCCCTGATCACCGTCCCGAGCCGCACCCTCGTGGTCGTGGTCAGCGACTTCGAGGAGGGCGCCCCGATCGGCGGACTCCTCGGCGAGGTCCGGGCGTTGGCCGCCTCCGGTGCCCACCTGCTGGGCTGCGCCGCGCTCGACGACGCCGGTACGCCCCGCTACAGCGTTCCCGTGGCCCGGCAACTCGTCGCGGCCGGCATGCCGGTGGCCGCCCTCAGCCCCCTCGCCCTCGCCCGCTGGGTGGGCGACCGCCTCCGTGGAGAAGCCAGTTGAGCACCGAACTGCCCGCCGTCGCCCCCGAGGTGCTCGCCGAAGCCGTCGAGAACCTCACCGCACGGCTGCGCAAGAAGCTGGACGCCGCCACCGCGAGCTGCGGCTCGGGCGCGACGCGCGCGGCGGACGGAAGCGTCACCGTCCGCTTCGGCGAGGACGCCCTGGTCACCCTGAAGCCCGGTCCGGACGGCACGGTCGCCGTTGCCGAACAGGCCACGTGCAGCTGCCTGTTGGCTCCCCGCTGCCTGCACCGGGCCGCCGTCCTGGGCGCGGCGCCACTGGCGGAACCGGCTCAGGAGGGCGCGCGGGTGGCGCAGGCGCCGGTCCCCCCGGAAGTTCCGCGGACGCCGCCGGGCGCGCAGGCCCCGGAGGGCTCGCAGACCCCGCACACCTCGCAGGTGCCGCCGAAAACCGCGCCCGCCGAGCCCCCGAAGCCCCTCACCTCGGCCCAGACCGGCGCCGCCGCCGCGCTCTGGCAGGCCGCCGCCGAGGCCCTCGCCGCCGGAGTGACGGCCGGGGGAGCCGTGGTGCAGGCCGAGTTGCTGCGCGCCGCGCACACCGCCCGCCTCGCCGGACTGCCGGGCGCCGAGGCGGCGGTCCTCCGGGTCGTACGCGGCCTGCGCGCCGCCCGCGACCGCCGCGCGGGCCTGCGGCTCGCCGACCTCACCGGCGCCTTCCGCGCACTGCTCCACACCGCCGCGCTGCTGGCCGCCAGCTCCGCCGATCCCGCGCTCACCGGCACCGCCCGCCGCGCGTACGCCGCCGGGGGCAGCCTCCAAGTGCACGGGCTGTGCCGGGAACCCGTACTGTCCGCCACCGGATACGGGGGAGTGGTCACCCACCTGCTGGCCCCGGACGGCGCCCGCTACTCGGTGTCCGACGTGCGCCCCGGCGGGCTGGCCCGCGCCCGCGGAGCGGGGTCCGCCTCCGTGGCCCTCGGCGGCGGCACCCTCGACCATGCCGGTCTGGCCCGCGGCGGCCTGCGCATCGTCGGCGCGACGGTCTCCCCCGAAGGCCGGCTCGGTGCCGGACGCGAGGTCAGGGCGACCCCGCTGCCCGGGACGCCCTGGACCGAGCGGCCCGCCGCCGCGCTCTTCGCCCGACCGGCGGCCGAGGCCGTCGCCGAGCTACTGGACGACCGGGCAGGTCCGGCAGGCCCGTCGGCGACCGAGCCCGCGCTGCTCGGCTGTGCCGTCACGGTCGTCGGGGCGTCGGGCGAGCAGCTCCTGGTCCGCGAGGTGCACGAGCACGCGCCGCTGCTGCGCTTGCTGCCCGCGCACCCCCACCCCGAGCTGCCCCACGCGGAGAACCTGCGGCGCCTCGCCTCGTACCCAGGGCTCGCGATCCGCGTCCTGGGCCGTCCCGACCTGGACCGCGCCGCCACCCTGCGTCCGCTCGCCGTCGGCCCGGTGCCCGGCGCGGAGTACACCTTGCGGCTGCCCGAGGAGTGGCTGGGCCGCGCCGACCTCGGCTACGACCGCCTCCAGGGCAGGCACTTCCCGCCCCGGCCCGCCGCCCCCGAACCGGCCCCCGGGATCGAAGCCCCGGACCTGTCGGCCGATTCCCCGCTCTGGCGGGCGCGCCGACTCGTGGAGACCGGGGTCGCGGGAGGTCGCCGAGCCGTCGCCGAGGCAGCCCGGGCGGACGCGCCCCAGGCGGCGTACGGTCCGCTGCGCCGCGCCGGGCTCACCGCGGCCGCGGAACTGGCCGCCGCGCTCGTCGCCGAGGCGGATCGCCGCCCCCGCGACGCCTTCGGCCGCCTCGCCGACCCCTCGGCCGACGGCTACGCCCGGGCCTGGCTGGCCGCGGCAACCCACCTAGCGGCGGCGGAACGCCGGCTGGTGGCGGCCTCGTGGGCGGCTATCCGGTGAGCAACCACGCGCGCAGCGCGCCGAAGTCCGCGTCGGTGAGGCCCCGGCCCGGGTCGACCCGGTGCAGGAGGGCCCGGCCCGGGTGGTGGGCGGCCACCCAGGCCCGGTCGGCGGCGCCGATCTCGTCGTCGACCCACACGAAGGGGCGCCCGGCGGCGTGCCCGACGAGGGCGGAGGTCTTCCAGTGGATCCTGCCCGGCCCGCCGCGCCCGTCCTCGGCGGACGGCTCCGGCCACTCCACGACGGGCAGCTCCGGCAGGCCGAGCGGGGGCGCGAGGCACTCGTTGGCCTCCTCCATCCAGGTCGTGGCCCACACCAACGAGCAGGGCAGCGCCGCGAGCCGGGGTCCGAGCGCGGGATCGACCCTGGCGAGCAGAGGGTTGGCGTCGTCCCCCTGCGGGTACGGGCCGGCCCCGAACGGGATGAGCGGGCCGTCGACATCGAGGTAGAGGAGCGGACGGGCCGCGGAAACGGTCATGCTCGCACCGTACGCCTCGGAACCGGGGGCGGTGTTTTCCCCTCTTGGGAGCGGAGGGGGAGACCATGACGAAGAGGACGACGGCAGGCCGGGTGCTGGTGGCGGGGCTGCTGTGCGCCGTACTGGCGGCCTGCGGGACCAAAGGGGCGGGACAGGCCTCGGGGCCCGCACCCGTCCCCAGCCTGACGCCGGAGAAGTGCGCGCTCGACGTGCCGACGGAGGAACAGACCGGTGGCCCTGCCGGTCCGCCGACGGACCAGGAGACCGGTGGCCCTGCCGGTCCGCCGACGGATCAGGAGACGGGTGGCTATGCGGGTCCGCCGACGGATCAGGAGACCGGCGGCCATGCCGGGCCGCCGACGGATCAGGAGACGGGTGGCGACGCGGGCCCGCCGACCGACCAGGACACCGGCCCGTACGTCGGCCCGCCCACCGACGGCGACGGCGCCGACGACATCGGCAACGGCGGCGGCCCATGCGGTCCGGCGGACTGGTTCGACATGACCCGGGACTTCAACGCCTACTACGCCAAGCACCGCACCGACCAGGACGGCTTCCTCATCGTCAAGGAGACCCGCGTCCGCAAGGTCCGCACGGTCGGAGAGGCCAGGATCACCTTCGCCACCCGATCCGTGGGCAAGGGAGTCGGGGAGGACGCACGCCGCATCGCCGAGGTGTTCACCGCCTGGCGGCACGAGGTCTACGGCGACGGCGGCACCCTGGTCGTCCGTACCGGCCAAGGCACCGTCGTCACCCAGAACTGGTGACCTGGGGCCACCGCGCGTCCCACAGCGCGCAGTGGTGTGCGGTCCGCGCGTCCACCGTACGGATCCCGTCGGCCCCCGGTGCCAGGGAGAGCACCGGCCCCGCCGACCGGTGGCGCGGCCAGTCCGGGGCCCCCTGCGCCCGCGGCACGCCGGTGCGGGCGAACGCCGTCCAGTAGCCGGTCATTCGGTCCGCCAGTTCCCGCTGCGGCGCCGCCAGGGGTGCCATCGTGAACAGATAGGGCAGTTCGAAGCCGTGCGAGGCCCCGTAAGGGAGCTCGGCCACCTCCGGCAGTCCCATGAAGTTCGGTGCGTCCCGGTCGCTGAACCGGTAGCCGTACGTCGGTACGTGCCGGGCCAGCGCGCCGCTGTCCCGCAGGGTCGGACAGGTGAACGAGGCATCGGACAGCAGCGTCGCCCAGGCCACCGCCGGCGTCGGGTGGCCGGACACCGGATAGGCCGCCTCGACGACCCGCGCGGTCGCGGCGCCGAAGGACTCCTCCAGCCGGGCCCGATAGGCGGCCTCGTCGGCGACCGGATACGCCGCCAGCGTCTGCGCGACGAAGACCCGCATCTCGTCGAGGGTGGTCCCCTGCACCACCGGCACGCGGTGGAACCGCCCGGCCTCCAGGGCCCGCCGGGGTTCCATCGGCAGCAGGGCGTTGCCGTACGGGACGAGCGAGAACCGCTGCATCAGCTCGGGCGTGGCGAGGGTACGGGCGTCCAGTCGGCGCAGGCAGTCCAACACCTCACCCGCCGGCCGGTCGCAGCCGAGCCGGCCTGCCGCCAGGGCTCCGTCCGCGACGATCCGCGCCTCGGGCACGAAGGGTTCGTACGTGCCGAGCTCGGGCAGCAGCGAGCGCGGGGGCATCGTGGTCGAGCACGATCCGCTCTGGACGATCGCCTTGTGGAAGAGGCCCGCAGACTCCGGGGAGACGAGGTGCGAGCACACGCTGAGGGCGCCCGCCGACTCGCCGAACACCGTGACGTTGTGCGGGTCCGCTCCGAACCGTGCCGCGTTCGCCCGCACCCAGCGCAGCGCCGCCTGCTGGTCCGCGAGGGCGAGCGCGGGGGCCCCGCCGAGCTCGGGGTGGCCGAACAGACCGAAGACGCCCAGCCGGTAATTGACCGTCACCACCACCACGTCGCCCTGGGCGGCCGGCCGCTCGGGCCGGTAGAGATCGCCCGCGCCGTTGAGGAAACCGCCGCCGTGGAACCACACCATGACGGGCAGGCGCCGCGCGTCCGGGCCCGCGAGGCGGTGCCCCGTCGGCGCGGTGACGTTGAGGAACAGGCAGTCCTCCGAGCCGCTCGGCCCGCCCGGTCCGATCGGCGGCAGCTGCACACACCGGGGCCCGGCGGCCCCGGCGTCGCGGACGCCCTTCCACCGGGGCGCCGGTGCCGGCGGCCGCCAGCGCAGGGCGCCCGTCGGGGGAGCGGCGTAGGGGATGCCCTCGAAGGTCCGGTACGTGCCGTGCGCCCGCCCGCGTACGGACCCCCGATCGGTCTCCACGACGAGCGCTTCGGAAGCCGGAACCGGAACCGGAACCGGCACCCGCGCGGGCGTGGGCGCGGCGCCCGTCAGAAGCAGTACGGCGGGCAGGACGAGGGCCGGGAGCGCTACGGAGCACCGCCGGCGGACGGCACGCATGTCGGGCACGGCTGACGCCCTTTCCCCGTGGGGGTTGGTCGAGCCCCCGTTTGCCCGCCACGAATGGCGCAGCGAGCGGATTAGACAGTAAATGTAACAAAGCGTGCGCTTCCCATGACGCACGATGACCGCCGTGCGATGTGTAGACCCGCGCGTCGGCGAACGGAGCTTTCCATGAATGACCCCATCACCCTCGCGGCGACGGACCACGAAGACCGCCACGGGCCCCCCGACACCGCCGCCGCGCCGGAAGCACCAGAAGCGCCGGAAGCGCACGAAGCACCGGATTCCCGGCCCATACGCACGCTGCTGGAGACGGCGGCCACCTGCCGCCCGCTCGAAGAGGTCACCGCGCTGGTGAGCCTCCTCAAGGAGGGCGGCGGCCTCCCCGACGCCGGACACGAGGCGCTGCGCACGGCCGCCGTGACCCGGTCGGTACAGGACGTACAGCGGATGGTCGCCCTCCTCGGCGAGTTCCCGCACGAGACGGTCGAGGCGGACATCACGCTGCGCGCCGCCGCCGTCGGGCGTCCGATCGAGGACGTCGCCCTGCTGGCGAGCATCCTCGGCCACGAAGAGCACCGCGCACCGGACCGACGGCCAGACCCGGTCCCGGTGGCGGTCGAGCCGGAGGTTCCCGCCGTGCGCTACGACGAGCCGTACGAAGAGCCGCACGAGCCCGCCTACGCGGAGCTCTACGACGCCCCGTACCAGCAGCGCCCCGGACGCACCGCCCCCGCCGCCGCTGCCCCCTCCGCCCCGGCGCCGTCGGGCGGTTCCCGGGCGCTGAGGCACGTACTGCGCTGGCCCGTGGCCCTCGTCCTGTTGGTCAGCGGCGCCCTCCACCTGCCCGCGGACCTGGCGGCCCTGCCCTCCGCGAGCCCGGGCCGGTTCCTGCCGATGCTGGTCACCGTGGTCTGCCTCGGACTCGGGGCGATGCTGGCGCTCCGGGACACCGCCACGGTGTGGCGCGCCGGAGCCGTCACCGGCCTCGGTGTCGTCGCCCTGCACGTGGCGGGGGGCGTGGCGGGCTTCGACCCCTTGGACGGAGCGGTGGGCGGCTCCCTGGCGTGGGCGGGTGTCACCGTGATGCTGTGCGCGGCGGCCGGCGCCGTCCTCGCCGGCCTGGCCCTGAGGAACGACCAGGAGAGCTCGGCCTGACCCCGGCCGACCCGGTACGAAGCGGCACCCGGCGCCCCGAGCGCGGGGTGCCGCTTCACGTGGTGCGAGCGGCGGCTTTGACATTATGCAGGTAATTACCTGCATAATGGAGTCGTGAGCCTTGAAGCGAGAGAGGTGGACTCGGTGTTCAAAGCACTCGCCGATCCCACCCGACGACTCCTGCTCGACCGTCTGCGCGAGCAGAACGGCCAGACCCTGCGCGAGCTGTGCGAGCGCCTGGACATGGCGCGCCAGTCGGCGACGCAGCACCTCGACGTCTTGGGGCAGGCCGGCCTCGTGACCGTCGTGCGGCGCGGGCGGGAACGGCTCCACTACCTCAACCCGGCGCCGATCCACGAGATCGAGGAGCGCTGGATCTCGGGGTTCGACAAGCCCCGCCTGCAAGCGCTCAGTGCCATCAAGAACCAGGCAGAGGAGTACGCCATGACCAGCGGAAGCACGACCGTGCCGACCTATGTCTACGTCACCTACATCCGCGCGAGCGCGGGGCAGGTGTGGCAGGCCCTGACCGACGCGGACCTGACGGCGCGCTACTGGGGACACGCCAACGTCTCCGACTGGCAGCCGGGATCGACCTGGGAACACCGGCGCGTCGACGGATCGGGCGCGGTCGACGTCGTCGGCCGGGTGGTCGCGTCCGAGCCCCCGACGCGGCTGGTCGTCACCTTCGAGGACCGTCCCGACGTCGAACCGGCGCGCGAGCCGTCCGTCGTCACCTTCCTCGTCGAACCGCACGAGGACATCGTCCGGCTCACCGTGACCCACGAGAACCTCCCCAACCAGGAGATGCTCGGCGGCATTTCGCGCGGCTGGCCGGCGGTGCTGGCGAACCTCAAGTCGCTTCTGGAGACCGGTGAAGTGCTCCCGCAGGCGCCGTGGGAGATGTCCCAGCCGCACGCCTGAGCCCGGCCGCGCAACCCCATCGGAAGGGGAACAGTCATGCACGACACCACCCCGCTGCGGGACGCCTACCGCGCCCTGCTGGACGCCGCCGCCACCGTGGCCGACTCCGGCCCGGCGAGCCCGGTCCCGCCGCCCGGCGAGTGGGACGCGGACCGGATCCTGGCCCACGTGGCCCTCGTCAACGCCGCCACCATCGCCGCCGTCTGCTCCGTCGCTTCGGGCGCCGTCACGACGTACGACAACCGCGTGGCGCAGGACGCCTGGACCCTCGACCGCGTCATCGCGCTCGCCGGCGGCAACGCGGGACTCCGGGACCGCATCCGCTCCCAGGGTGAAGCCCTCCGAGCCCTCTGCGGCCCCGTCCTGAGCGAGGCCGAACTCGACACGCAGGTACCCGCCCTGCTCCTGTCCAACGGCGTTGTCCTGGTCGACCGCCCCCTACCGCTGCGGGACCTCCTCACGGGCCTCGCGGAATCGGAGCTGCCGGGCCACACCAAACAGCTCCTGTCCCTCCTGCCGGCGTGATCCCACCCTCTCCGGGCGAGACGGGCATCAAGGCGCGCGCCGGGTGCGGGTCCACGTCAACACCTGTTCCGCCGACCAGGTGTTGATCACGCGGTCCGACGGAACCCCGCACTCCACGGCCCGTTCGCAGCCCAGGATCTGCCAGTCCAGCTGGCCCGGGGCGTGCGCGTCCGTGTCGATGGCGAAGAAGGTGCCGGCCGCCACGGCGAGCCGTAGCAGCCGGCGGGGCGGGTCCAGCCGATCGGGGCGGCTGTTGATCTCCACGGCGGTGCCCGTTTCCGCGCAGGCCGCGAAGACGGCCTCGGCGTCGAACCGCGACTCCGGCCGTCCGCGCCCCGTCACCAGCCGCCCCGTGCAGTGACCCAGCACGTCCATCAGCGGGTTGCGCACCGCCGCCAGCATCCGGCGGGTCATCGCGGGCGCGTCCATCCGCAGCTTCGAGTGCACCGAGCCGACCACGAGGTCCAGCCGTTCCAGCAGCTCCGGCTCCTGGTCCAGCGAGCCGTCGTCGAGGATGTCGCACTCGATGCCCGTCAGCAGCCGGAACGGCGCCCACGTCTCGTTGAGTTCGGCCACCACCCGCAGCTGCTCGCGCAGCCGCTCCGGGGAGAGCCCCCGGGCGATCGTCAGCCGCGGTGAGTGGTCGGTGAGCACGGCCCACTCGTGCCCCAGCCCGTCCGCGGCCCGCCCCATCGCCTCGATCGGGCTTCCGCCGTCCGACCAGTCCGAGTGCACGTGGCAGTCCCCGCGCAGCGCCGCCCGCAGCGCGGCGGCGGCCGGTGTGGCCGGTGGCGCGTCGGGGAGCGCGGCGGCCTCGTCCTCCAGGGTCCGCAGGTAGCCCGGCACCTCCCCGGCGAGCGCCTCGCGTACGACCAGGGCGGTCTTCGGGCCGATGCCCTTGACCTGCTCCAGGGATCCGTCCTTGACCCGCTCGGTCAGCTCCTGGCCGTCCATCCGTCCGAGGGTGGCCGCCGCCGTGCGGAAGGCTCGTACCCGGTAGGTGGGGGCTTGTGCGCGCTCCAGCAGGAAGGCGATCCGGTCCAGCGCCGCAACCGGGTCCATCGCACACCTCCAGACTCCCGGACCCAGTGTCCGGCGCGGGAGGCGCTCACGCCTCCCGCGACTCCTGCGGCACGGCGGCGTCGAGGGCGGCGGTGAGGCGGTTCAGGCGGGTCTGCAGGTCGAGGATCTCGCCGAGCTCGAAGCCGGTCGCCGTCGCGATCCGGCGCGGTACCTCCGCGGCCCGGGCGCGCAGGGCCGCGCCGTCCTCGGTGAGGCGCGCGTGCACGGAACGCTCGTCCTCCCTGCTGCGCTCCCGGCGGACCAGGCCGGCCGCCTCGAGCCGCTTGAGCAGCGGGGACAGCGTCCCCGAGTCCAGTCGCAGGTGCTGCCCGATCTGCTTGACCGGCATCTCCCCGTGCTCCCAGAGGACCAGCATCACCAGGTACTGCGGGTAGGTGAGCCCGAGGTCCTTGAGGACGACGCGGTAGAGCCCGCCGAAGGCGCGGCTCGCGGCGTTCAGCGCGAAGCAGATCTGGCCGTCCAGGCGCAGGAAGTCCTGGTCGGGGTGGGTGGCGGTCGGCTGCTCGGTCATGAGGGCCAGTGTACCCGGAGCACCCTTGCGAGGCATTGAATTGTGCACAACTGAATTGTGTGCTCTACTCATGGGGCGAGGCCGACCACCGGCCGCCGCACGGTTGATTTCTGCGAGAGGAACTCCGATGGACGCGCTGTACACCGCTGTCGCCACCGCCAACGGCCGCGAGGGCCGCACCGTCAGCTCCGACGGTCAGCTCGACCTCGCCCTCGCCATGCCCCCGGCGCTCGGCGGCAACGGCCAGGGCACCAACCCCGAGCAGCTCTTCGCGGCCGGCTACGCCGCCTGCTTCGCCAGCGCGCTCGGCCTGGTCGGCCGCCAGGCCAAGGCCGACACCAGCGAGGTCTCGGTCACCGCGGAGGTCTCCATCGGCAAGGACGGCGCGGGCTTCGGCCTGGGCGTCGTCCTGCGCGTCGAGCTCCCCGAGTCCCTGGCCGGCGAGACGGGCACCCTGCTCGTCAAGCAGGCGCACGAGGTCTGCCCGTACTCCCGCGCGACGCGCGGCAACATCGACGTGGACCTCGTCATCGAGTAAAGATGCCGGACATCCGGTGGGCGGCCACCATGGAGGAGCACCGACCCGTACGGGGCCGCACGCCGGGAGGCGCCCATGGCGCACACCTACGCAACGGACGTACTCGTCGCCGGCGCCGGCCCGGTCGGGCTGACGGCGGCCGTGGAACTCCGCAGACGCGGTGTGTCCTGCCGGATCGTCGACCGCCTGCCCGCCCGGCTGCCGTTCGCCAAGGCCGTGGGCATCCAGCCGCGCACCCTGGAACTCTGGGACCGCATGGGCCTGGTGCGCGCCGCCCTCGACGCGGCCGTCCCGCTGCGCGGGCAACTGGCGTACGTCAACGGCGTCGAGCAGCCCCGCCTCGAACTGGCGCTGCCGCCCGAAGTCCCGTACGGATTCGCGGCGCTGCCGCAGTACGAGACGGAACGCCTCCTCGCCGAACACCTCGCCCGCTTCGGGACCGAGGTCGAACGCGGCGCCGAACTGGTGTCGTTCGCGCAGGACGCCGACGGAGTGACCAACCGGGTCCGTACCCCTTCCGGAACGGAGGAGGAGGTGCGGACCCGGTTCCTCGTGGGCTGCGACGGCGCGCACAGCATCGTCCGCAAGGGGATCGGACTCTCCTTCGAGGGCGGCGCCTTCCCCGACGAGTTCATGCTGGCCGACGTGGAGGTCGACTGGGACCTGCCGCACGAGTACGGCGTGCGCGCCATGCACCGGGACGCCTCCGGCGCCGTGGACGACGTACTGGTGTGCATCCCGCTGCCCGGCCCTGGCCGCTACCGGATGTCCATGATGGTCCCGCCCGAACTCTCCACCGCCCAGCGGGTGGGGGAGGACCCCGACGGCATCACGCACGGACTGGGCGGCGGCCGGGCCCCCGAACTCCCCGACATCCAGGCCGTCCTGGACCGGCTGTCACCGCGACCCACCACCGCCTCCGGCATCCGCTGGTCCTCCGTGTTCCGCATCAGCCACCGGATCGTGAACCGATACTCCGACGGCCGGGTCTTCATCGCCGGGGACGCCGCGCACATCCACCCGCCGACGGGCGCCCAGGGCATGAACACCGGTATCCAGGACGCCTGGAACCTGGCCTGGAAGCTCGCCCTCGCCGTCGAGGGCGCCGCCCACCCCGACCTGCTCGCCAGCTACGACGCCGAGCGCCGGCCGGTCGGCGAGGAAGTCGTCGGCCGCACCGTCCGCCACGCCCAGGAGGGCGTCCAGGCCGATCCCGAGGACCCGCAGACCCTGCTGCTGCGCGAGGCCCAACTCCTCGTCGGCTACCGGGGCGGCCCGATCACCGCCCCGCCCGGCGCGGGCCCGCTCCCCGGCCCCGGCGACCGGGCACCCGACTGCGTGGGCCTCACCGGCGAGATCGCCGCCTACCCGCTGCGCCTGTACGACCTGCTGCGCGACCGCGACCACGTCCTGCTGCTCTACGGAGACGTCCAGGACCCCGGTGAACTCGCCCGCACGGCCCGGGAGGCCTCCGGCGGCCGGACGGAGACCTTCGCCGTCCGCGCGGCCTCCTCCGTCGCCGCCGCTGCCGAGGGGCTACCGGTGTACCACGACACCGCGGGCCAGTTCGCCCGCCTCTACGCGGCGGACGGCCCGACGGCCTTCGTGATCCGCCCGGACGGCTACCTCGGCGCCCGTCTCGGCCCACCCACCGCGCAGGCCCTGCGCACCCACCTCGCCGACACCTTCGCCGCCACGGATCAGGGGTAATCCCACTCGGCGTCGACGTACGCCGGCTTCCGGTTCATCGCGATCACCGTCGCGTTGGCCCGGTGGTGCACGGTCCGGATCCGTCGAGTTCGAGCCTGCCCCGTGGGTCCGGCGCGCCGGTCACGAACGGCCCTCGGCCTTCGCGGCCTCCCGGCGCTGCCGCTTGCCCAGCGGAGCCTGCGAGAGGTCCTCGGCCTGCGACTTGAGCTGCTTGAAGCCGTACCCCCGCTCGGCCAGCCAGCTCTCCGCCGCCAACTCCGCGCGGGCCGTGGCGTCGAGGATGTCCTCCTCGGCCTCACCCGAGTCCAGGAAGCGGAACGTGAAGAAGGGGCGGGCCGCGAGGTCGTACGTGAGGTGGCCCTCGGCGGTGAACGTCGCGTGCAGCATGTCGTGCTCGGGCGCGGCCGCGAGCAGCTCCGCCCGTTGGTCGTCGGTGAGGCCGTCGAAGGAGCCGCGGACGGTGATACGGAAGGTACGGGAGCTCATCTCGGCAGCCTAGATCGGGCCCCGCGCCCCACGCACGCGGATTTCCGTCCGGATAGCGACCGCGACCCCCTGAAAACCGGTGCCGGGATCACGTTTTGGATTGACGGACGATCCTCAATACGATCCGGCGATGATCACAAGAAAACGGCTTGCGGCCGGGGCGTGCGGCTTGCTCGCCGCCCTCGCCGTCGGGCTCTTCCCGGCGAACGCCGGCGCCGCTGACGGAACGACGGCGAAGGAGCCCCCCAAGGTCGATCTCGTCCTCGACGTCAGCGGCTCCATGCGGGCCACCGACATCGACGGCCAGTCCCGGATGGTCGCCGCGAAGCAGGCCTTCAACGAGGTCATCGACGCGGTACCCGACGAAGTGCGGCTCGGCATACGCACCCTGGGGGCCACCTATCCCGGTGAGGACAAGGCGCTCGGCTGCAAGGACACCAAGCAGCTGTACCCGGTCGGCCCGCTCAACCGCACCGAGGCGAAGACCGCCGTGGCGACCCTCGCCCCCACCGGCTGGACGCCCATCGGTCCGGCCCTGCTGGCCGCGGCCCAGGACCTCGACGGCGGTGACGCCACCAAGCGGATCGTCCTGATCACCGACGGCGAGGACACCTGTGCCCCGCTCGACCCGTGCGAAGTGGCGCGCGACATCGCCGCCAAGGGCATCCACCTGACCATCGACACCCTCGGCCTGGTCCCGGACGCCAAGACCCGCGCCCAGCTCACCTGTATCGCCGAGGCCACCGGCGGGACGTACACCTCGGTACAGCACAAGGCGGAACTCTCCAGCAGAGTACGCCAGTTGGTCGACCGGGCAGCCGACCCGGTCGTCAACCCGGTGGCGACCGAGGGCGCGAAGCACTGCGAAGGCGCCCCGCTGCTCAAGCCCGGCCTCTACAGCGACCGCGAGAGCTTCGGCGAGCACCGCTGGTACCGGGTCGAGGTCCTCCCCGGCCAGGAGCTGCGCGCCTCCGTGAGCATCGCCTCGGACCGCGCCGTCAACCGGGACTACGGCGTCCTGCTGCGCGCCACGACCGTCCACGGCCGCGAGATCGTCCGCGGCTCGGAGGCCGGCGACGGGCGCACCGACGTCATCTCCACCGGCCTGCGCTACCCGAAGGCCGAGATCGACGGGGTCGACGGGGACACCAAACCGGCCGCCGAGACCGTCTGCGTCCAGGTCAGCAACTCCTTCTCCGCACCCGCCTCCGTCAAGACCACCCCGGGCATGCCCGTCGAGCTGACCATCGAGCTGGTCGACGGCCCCGACGCGGCCTCCGACGCCGCCTCCTTCGGCCTCGGGCGCGGCTGGTGGCTGCTGGCCGCCCTGGCGCTCGTCGGACTGTTGGCCGGACTGGTGTGGGGCTGGATCTCGCGCTGGCGCATCTCCGTCTGGAGGACCAACTGATGCGTACCGTACGCACACTGACCGCCGCCCTGCTGGCCGGCGCCGCCGCCCTCGGCGTCGCGGGCTGCACGGCCGAGGCGGACACCCCGTCGGCCGGTTCTTCGGCCACTTCGTCGGCCACCCCGAGCGCCGGCGGGAGTTCGGACAAGGCCGAGCAGGCGGCGCCGACCGAGGCGGGCACCAGCTTCCGTACCGCCACGGCCTTCCGCCCGGGCCAGAAGGCCACGGCAGGCGCGTCCACCGGTGACTACCTCTACTGGGTGCTCCCCGTCGACGCCTCGCAGCGCGCCACGGTGAAGGCCACGGTCACCCTGCCCGAGTCCGCGTCCCGGCACGGCGCCGCGACCTGGCAGATCGACGTGTACGACGGACTGCGCCGGCGGCAGGCGTGCGCCTACGGCACCCAGACCCGCGCCGTCGCCAAGGAGGCCCCGACGGTCGAACTGTCCTGCACCCTGCGCACGGTCCGCGCCGCCGCCGAGCAGTGGGCCAACGACCCGCTGCCGGGCAGCTACTACGTACGACTCACCGTCGTCGAGCTGCCCGACGAGGACAAGGGCCTGCCGGTACGCGCGGCGGTCGAGGCCGAGGTGAAGGACACCGGCGGCGCCCTCGCGGTGGACGGAACCCTCTCCACGCCCCTGGTCCCCGCCACCGTGACCGGCACCCTGCGCGAGCCGGAGGACGGCTGGTCCGGTGGCTGGTGGTCGGACCGCTGGATCTGGACCGCGGCCGGCGGAGTCCTCGCGGCCCTCGCGGGCCTCTTCGGATACTCCCTGACGCGCGGCTCGGGCCGGCCGTCCGGGGTCCCGCCACGCGCCTGACCAGGCGGCGGTCGGGGCCGTACGGCACTCCCGTACGGCCCCGGCCGCACCCGTACGTCTAGGGTGGGCTCAACATCACGGAACGCAAGGGGAATTGATGAACGGGGACGTGGCGGGCGGAGTCTTCCAGCCGTTGGAGGGCGACGATCCGCCGATGGTGGCGGGCTACCGGATCGCCGCCAGGCTCGGCTCCGGCGGCATGGGCAAGGTGTACCTGTCGCACACACCGGGAGGACGGCCGGTCGCCATCAAGGTGATCCGCCCCGAGTTCGCCGAAGACCCGGAATTCCGGCGCCGGTTCCGCCAGGAGGTCCAGTCCGCGCAGCGCGTCCAGGGCCTCTACACCGCGCCGGTCATGGACAGCGACACCGACGGCCCCAACCCCTGGCTCGCCACCGCCTACGTACCGGGGCCCACCCTCTCCGCGGCGGTCGCCGAACACGGCCCGCTCCCCGCCCGGACCATCCTGATGCTCGTCGCCGGGATCGCCGAGGCCCTTCAGGTCATCCACGGCGCGGGCATCGTCCACCGCGACCTCAAGCCCTCCAACGTCCTCCTCGCCGCAGACGGCCCCCGGGTCATCGACTTCGGCATCGCCCGGGCCGCCGACGCCACCTCGCTCACCGCCAGCGGAGTCGCCGTGGGCACCCCCGCCTTCATGGCCCCCGAGCAGGCCGCCGGCCGCGAGATCAGCGGGGCCACCGACATCTTCGCCCTCGGCCAGGTCGCCGCGTACGCCGCGCTGGGCGCGCCCGCCTACGGCGAAGGGCCCTCGCACGGCGTGCTGTACCGGATCGTGCACGAGGAGCCGGACCTCTCCGGGGTCCCCGCCGAACTGCGGCCGCTGATCACGCGCTGCCTCGTGAAGGATCCGGCCGGGCGGGCCTCGCTGACCGAAATCCTCGACCTGTGCCGGACCGCCGCCGACCAGACCCAACTGCGCCGGCCGGAGGACTGGCTGCCGGGCGGGGTCGCCGAGGGCATCTCGAACCGCCAGGAGGTCCCGGCCCCGGTCCCGACGACCTCGGTCCCGACCGCGCCGCCGGCCTCGCCGGCACCCACGGCCGCGCCGACCGCCACACCGGGCGCGCCCCGGTTCGCGCCCCCGGCCGCACCCACGCAGGCGCCGCAGCAGGCCACCGCGCCCGCCGCACCCACCGCCTACCCGTCGGGAGCGAGCCACCCCACCGCCCCTCCCGCCCAGCCGGTCACCGGGCCCCGCCCCCAGGGCTACGGCCCGCCCGGGGCCTTCGGGCCGCCGCAGGCCAGGTACGTGCCGCCGCCCACGGCCGTACCCGTCCAGATGCCCCTCATCCAGGTCGGTATGCCGCATCCCCCGAAGCGGCGCAACCGGACCGCGATCATCCTGGTCTCCGTCTTCGGCGGCCTCTTCCTGTTCCTGGCCAGTTGCGGCGCCATGCTCAAGGCCATCGGCGACAGCACGACCTCCCGTGACAGCGCGAGCGGAGCCAACCCCACGGCCACGGCCAAGGGGCAGCCACGCCCCGACCCGGCACCCGTCATCTCCAAGGACTTCAAGCTCACCAGCAACTATCACCTCAAGTTCGCCGACGACACGCTGGAGCCGCACGACGGCACCGGGGACGACTTCTACTACTACTGCGCCTCCCAGGACTGCCGCTTCGGCGTCTCCCAAGCCAAACTCGCACGCCTGGACAGCGGCACCGAGGGCTCGCTCCAGGCCTGCCGTCAGGAGACCCGCTTCGCCGACAAGATCCCCGTCGAGGCGCTCTCCAAGGGCGGCGCGATGTGCGTGAAGACCGAGGAAGGGACCATCGCACTGATCGTCTACAAGGGCAGCTCGGCGAAGAACGACCCGAGCAAGTACGCGACCCTGGACGTCACGGTCTGGCGCGGAGCGGCCCGCAAGGACTGAGGGCCGCGCTCACCCGTCCTGCCGCTACCGCAGGCGGGTGAGCCTGGTCCCGAACGAGGGCTCGGCCAGATCCCCCCGCACCGCCACCGGCACGCTCTTGGCCCCGTCCCCGTCGCCCACCGTGAGCACGCCGACCTCGGCACCCTCCTTCGCGGTACGCGGGACCGGCGAGGACCCGGACCCGATCGAGAGCCGCATCCGCTGGCCCGGTACGCCGATCACGTTCAGGTCCTTCGTGGCCACGAGCGGGGTACGTCCACCGAGCCCGTCGTCCACGTACCCGACCGTCTGGCCCTTGCGGACGGCCGGCGCCGCGGCCAGCGCGGCCCGCACGGTCTCGATCACCTTCCTGCTGTTCTCCTTCACCAGGGCCAGGCTGTCCCTGCCGTCCGGGTCCGGGCCGGCCGCGTGCTGGTCCATCATCGTGCCGAGCACCAGCGGGGTCTCGTCGCCGACGGACTTGTACGCCGCCCACATCAGCGTCCCGCCGGCCGGCGTGCTCGAACCGGTCTTGATGCCCCGGATGCTCAGGCCGGTCGCCGTGAGCAGGCTGTCGTTGTTGTTGTAGATCGGCTTGGGCAGGCCCTTGATGGTGGCGTTCGGCATGGCGACGACCGCGCGGAACGCCTCGTGCTTCATGACGGCCTCGGCGAGCTTGAGTTGGTCGACGGCGGTGCTCACGGTGGCCGCGTCCAGACCGCTGGGGTCGGTGTACGTGGTGTCCTTCATCCCGAGTTCCTTGGCGGCGGCGTTCATCTTCGCGACGAACGCCGTCTCGTCGCCGGTGCCGGCGTCCCACCGGGCGAGCAGGCGGGCGACGTTGTTGCCCGAGGGGATCATGAGCATCTTGAGCATGTCCTGCTGGCTGAACTTCGTACCGGCGGTGAGGCCCTCGATCCGGGACTCGTGCTCGGAGGTGCCGTCCGCCACCGCCTTCGCGTCGACCTCGATGGAGGGGCCCGGATCCGCCTTGTCGCGCAGCGGGTGGTCCTTGAGGATCACGTAGGCCGTCATCACCTTGGCGACGCTGGCCGTCGGGACGGGCTTCTGCTCGCCGAACGTACCGATGTCACCGGAGCCGGGGACGCGGACGGCCCCCTGGCCCTGCGCCGGCCAAGGGATGGACAACTGCCCGTCGAGGGCGTGGACGGGCTCGGCCGCGACGAGCGCGGGAGCGGGGAGCGGCCGCAGCAGCTGCGCGCCGACGAAGACACCGCCGAGGAGCAGGAGCACGGGCGTCCACACCTTGACGCGGCGCACGACGGTCCGCCGGGGCGTCTCCGGCGGGGGAGGGGTGTTCGTGAGCTCCGCCAACAACTGCAGCGGCGGGGCGCCCCCCACCCCGACGTGCGGCCCGGCCACCGCACCGGCGCCTGTCTCTGCGCCCGCGCCGGTGCCTGCGCTTGGGACCGTCCCCGCCGCCGGGGTCGGGACCGTTTCCGTGGGCGGCTGCGGATGCGGATGCGCTTGCGCCGCGTCGGGTTGCTGGACGTCGAGCTCCTTGAGCGCGACGAACTGACTGGTGCGCTCGGCATCCCTCTCGACGCCCCGAGCCCAGGAGGGGACGCTCCGCCCGCTGTCGGCTCCCGACTGCGGGTCGCCCGAGCCGACAGTGCCCGCTCCCTCGCCGCCGGCCCCATCTCCGTCAGGCACCCCGTCCCGGCCGGAGCCGGTCCCGATCCCGCGCGTGCCGTCCCTCCCGGCGCCGGGCCTTGCCTCGGCAGCCCTCTCGCTCCCGGCCACACCCTGGGCCCCAGCCCCGGGCCCGGCCTCCGCTCGGTGCTCGGGTTCGGCCCCGGCTCGGCTCCCGGGCGTGCCTTCGGTCTTGGCTGCGGTCCCCGCCTCGGCCTCGGCTGCGCCATGCGTCTCGGTCTCGGCCTCGGCTTGGTGCTGGGCGTCGCCGCGTCCGCCTTCGGCCCCGGCCCGGGTGCCGGTCGTGCCTTCGGCCCCTGCAGCGGTCCCCACCTCGGCGTGGGCACTGGTCCCGGCCTTGGGACCAGCCCCGGCCTGTTGCTCGGCACCACGTCCGGCCTCGGCCACGGTCACCGCTTCGGCCTCCGCCTCGACCTCGCCCTCGGCCTCCGCTCCCGCCTCGACCTCGACCTCGGCCTCCGCCTCGACCTTGGCCCCCGCTTCCGCCTTGGCCTCGGCCTCCGCCTCGACCTTGGCCTCGGCCTCCGCCTCGACCTTGGCCTTGGCCTCCGCCTCGACCTTGGCCTTGGCCTCCGCCTCGACCTCGGCCTCCGCCTCGACCTCGACCTCGGCCTCCGCCTCGACCTCGGCCTCCGCCTTGCCCTCGCCCTCGACCTCCGCCTCGGCCCCTGCCCCGGTTCCCCCATCGAGTTCGGCCTCGGCCCCGGCCGGGACATCGGCCGCGGGCTCGTCTTCGGGCTCCGCGCCGGCACCGGGTTCGACCTCGGTTTCGACCTCGGTGTCGGTTTCGGTCCGGGCGACCTCGGTGTCGGGGTCGGCTCCGGCCGCGGTCAGGGGCTCTGCCCCCAGGGTGGTGCTCTCCTCCGCCTCCCGGTCGTCCGAGGAACCGCCCGCCGCCGTTACTGCCTTCATCCCAGCCCCGCCTTGCCGCTCACACCCGGTCGCCGCCCCCGCCCACGCGTGTCCGGCGGCGATCCGGTCCTTGCCGATACCGTGCGGCGAAACCCCGACGGGACCTCGCCGCATGCCTAGATGCCCGAGGTGCCGCGCGCGTTCCCCGTGTCCGATCCTGTGACCGTTCGGTCATATTCGGCCGGTCCGGCGAGGCGACTCAGCGCGTGGTGTGTCCGAGGGAGATGTGGCCCACGACCTGGTCGGCGTCCGTGTCGATGAAGGACACGACCACCGGGCTACTGCCCGTGGGCCCGCCGGCGGTGGCGCGCATCCGGTAGCGCTCGACGCGGACGGCCTCGCGGGCGAGCGGCGTACCGCCCGTGAACAGGGAAGGCGGCTTCACGTCGTTGGCGATGCGCAGGTCGGCCGGGCGCCAGACGCCCGAGGCGGGGTCGAGTCGCTCCAGCACGAAGCCCGGCCCGCTGCCCGGCTGGTCCCCGGGTTCGCCCACGAGGAGCTCCATCTGGAAGGCGACCAGCACGTGCCGGTACGCGGCGGAGTTCCCGTTCCGCAGGGTGACCGTGAACTCCTGCGCGGCCCCTCCGCGCACGAGGGCGAGCCGGCCTCCCCGGGTGTCGACGGACACCGTCAGCCGGGTCGGTGGCGCCGGAGGCGCTGCCGGCGTACGCGACGGTGAGGCCGACACGGCGGCCGCCGCCGAGGGTGATGCCGCGACCGACGGCGACGAGGCGGGCGAAGCGGACGCTGAGGCGGAAGCAGAAGCAGAAGAGGCGGATGCCGACACGGAGGCCGCAGCCGAAGCCGGCGACGTGCCGCCGCCCTTGTCCGCGCACCCGGCGGAGCCCGCCAGCAGGGCGGCGGCCACGGCCGTCGCGTACAGGCCCCCGCGGGCTCCGGATGCGGGCATGCGATCGGTCTCCCCGAGGTCGGTATCGGCAGGAACCTAACAAGGCGGGCTCCGCACCCACGAGGCCGAGCGGGCCTCGGACGGGCGACGTTTCGGTCACGGGCCGACCGGTGCGGACCCGGGCTCTCATGCGGTCAGAGTGGCCTCGAGCACGGTGACCGCATGCCCGGTGAGCAGTACGCGGTCCTCACGCAGCGCGGTCCTGACCAAACCGGTGCGTGCGGAGGCCTGGAACCCGACGAGCCCGTCGCGCCCGCCCAGCCGCGCCGACCAGAAGGGCGCCAGGGAAGTGTGGGCGCTACCGGTGACCGGGTCCTCGGGGATTCCCTTGGCGGGCGCGAAGAAGCGGGAGACGAAGTCGTAGCCCGGGTCCTCCCCCGCCGCGGTCGCGGACGCGGCCGCCGTGACGATGACCCCGCGCAGCCCCTCGCGCACGGTCAGCGCCGCGACCGCTCCGAGATCGGGGCGCAGCGACCGTACGGCGGCCTCGTCGGGCAGCACGGTGAGCAGATCGCCCAGCGCGCCGGTACGGAAGGTGCTCTCGGGCCGGGCCCCGAGCGCGTCGGCGAGGCCGTCGGGGACGGGAACCTCGTTCGCCGGGGCGGCCGGGAAGTCCAGGGTGAACTCCCCGTCCTCCCCGGCGTGCGCGATCAGCACGCCGTTGAACCGGCTGCGGAACCGCACCGAGCCGCCGGTCAACAACCCCTCGCGGCGCAGCGTGTGCGCCGTGGCCAATGTGGCATGCCCGCACAGATTGGCCTCGACGAGCGGGGTGAACCAACGGATCTCCCATTCGGCCTCGCCCCCGGCCGGGATCGGCAGCGCGAAGGCCGTCTCCGGATGGTTCAGCTCGGCGGCGATCCGCTGCAGCCAAGAGTCCTGTGGCCAGGCTCCGGCCGGGAGCAGACAGACACCGGCGGGGTTTCCGGCGAAGGGACGAGTGGCGAAGGCGTCAACGACGTGGATGCGCATGCCGCGAACGTACCGAGGCCGATCACCGCCCCGGCAAGGCCAATTCCGGGAGAGTGGACTGCCCGTTTCCTCAGACGAGAGGCTTCTCGAAGCTGAAGGCGGTCACGGCCATCCGCTCGCGGAAGTAGAAGCGGTGCGCGTCGCTCCGCTGGGTTCCGGAGTCGAGCGTGAGCGCGGCGCACCCGGCGGCTCGGGCGTGCTCCTCCAGGTGCGCGAGCAGCGCGTGCCCAACGCCGCCCGAGCGGGCGGTGGAGGAGGTGACCAGGTCGTCGACGTAGAGCTTGCGGACCAGGTGGGTGTTGGCCACGAGGCGCCAGCCGGCCGCGCCCACGCACACGCCGGCCTCGTCGTACACGGCGGTGAAGCGCAGCCCCTGGCCCTGCCCTTCCGCGAGGATCGTGAGGAAGAGCTCCTCGGTGAGATGGAGGCGGAGTTCGCGCAGTACGGGGAGCAGGTCCTCGATCAGTCGCGGGTCGCCGGGTTCAAGGTCAATGATCTTCATGTGGTCAGACTAATCCGGGACCGTCCGGATGTCGGACGTGGTCCACCGTTGTCAGATGCCCCGCCTACTCTTGATCACGTGAGCCCGACTCCTGACACTGACACCCACCCGGCCCCCGAGCGTGCCCTCGCCGAGATCAACGCCGACATCCGCTGCCTCTTCGCCCGCGCCGAAGGCCGCCTGTCCGACGCGGAGCGCGTCCGACACGCGTTTCTGCTGCAGGAGTGGGCCGCGGCGATACGGGCCTCGGTCGTACCGGCCGCGTAAGGCCGGCGGTCCCGTTGGCCGCTGATCGGGTGAAGCCCCATAACCCTTCGTGATCGTGGGCGTTGATCAAGGTGCTTACCACCCTGCACTCGTGCAAGAGAAGGACCAACGATGATCAAGAAGATGATGGCCACCGCCGCCGCCACCGCATCCATCCTCGGCGCGGGCGCCGCAGTCGCCGCACCGGCCATGGCCATCGGCAACGACAACGGGATCAACACCGTCAACGGCAACAACTCTGCGCAGATCTACGGCAACCAGAAGACCCACGGCGACCTGAGCCCGCAGCTCGGCCTGGTCCAGGGCACCCTGAACAAGCCCTGCATCGGCCTGCCGGCGAAGGTCAACGCCCAGTCGCTGCTTGCCCTGGTCAACGTCGGTGTTCAGGACATCAACGTCCTGTCCAACCCGCAGAACCAGCAGTGCACCGAGAACTCCACCCAGGCCAAGGGCGACGAGTCGCTCTCGCACATCCTGGACAACATCCCGGTCCTCTCGGGCAACGTCTCGGCCGGCAGCTGACGCAGTCCCCTCTGCGAGCCGGGGCCTCCGATGCCTGCGCGAGTGCCCACGGGGCCCCGGCTTGTTCCACCCCATCAGCAGGCGCGCGCCGGCCACGAGGCCGTCGCGGTGGGCGCCGATCCATGCGCAAGCACGTACGTACGCACGTCACAGAGCCTCCGCCCGAAGATCGGGCCGGAGGCTCTGTGGCAGGGGCTAGGACGCCCGCCCGGCGGCCAGGCGCTCGACGCGGTTCAGGAAATCCGTCGGGTGGAAGGGCTTGGCGAGGCAGTCGTTCACTCCGGCCTCCAAGGCGCGGGCCGTGCACTCCGGGTCGGCCGGCGGCAGGGCGAGGATCGGGACGGGGCCGTGATCGGGGTGGCGGCGGATCTCCTCGAACAGCGCCACCTCGTCCAGACCCGGCCCGGTGCGCTCGCAGACCACCAGGGCGACCGGGCCCTCGCTGCCCAGCAGCGCGACGGTGTCCGCCCCGCTCCCGCCGTCGACCACGGCGTAGCCCCGGGCCAGGAGGAGGCGCTCCAGCAGGCCCTTGAGCGTGCTGTCCTTCGCCACGAGAAGGATCTTGCTCGGGGGCTCGCCGTTCATCGTGTTCCTCTTCTTCCGCTGGTGGGGCTCCCGCAGAGGGTACGAGAGATCGGGTAGCTTCGGGACATGACGCCTGAGCCGCAGAGCTTCGAGATCCTGCTGGTACCCGAGCACATCGAGAACCTGCGCGGCGGCTCCGCGGCCGACAGGGCCCTGCGCGTGGCCGTGGTCGAGGCGACCGGCGAGACCGGGGCCTCCGGCTACCCCCACTACCGAGGTCAGGGCGTGGAGGCCGACATCGACCCGCGCACGCGCTCCATCGAGGCGCTGCTCGTCGACGGTGCGGAACTGGACCTCGGAATGAGCGCCATGATCGCCCCGGAGACCGGGACGGGCTCCGGGGGCGCGACGCCGTAGCCCGAGGTGGGCGTGTCTGGAGCGAGTCGTTGACCCCGGGCGGCCGCGCGATCAGGATCCTCGCATGACGATCCCCGGACTGCCCTCCGAAGACCGCGAGTTGAGCCCGTACACCGGCTACACCCGCGACCACTGGGAGGCGGCCGCCGACGGGTTGTTGCGTGCCGCCTGGCGGTGGGCCACCGCGAGCGGGGCCCTGCTCGAGCTACCGGGACGGCCCTCCGCCTCGGGGGTCCGCTCCGACGGGCTCGAAGGGTACGCCCGGACCTTCCTCGCCGCCGCCTTCCGTGTCGCGGGCGCCGACGGCAAGGACCCGTACGGCTGGCTCGACCGGTACGCGGAGGGGCTGGCGGCCGGCACCCGCACACCCGGCCGTGACGACGCCGAGTCCTGGCCGGTCGTGCGCGACTGCCACGACCAGGGTCAGCCGATGGTCGAGGCCGCCTCCATCGCGCTGGGGCTGCGACTGACCAGGACCTGGCTGTGGGACGGCCTCGACAGCGGCGTGCGGGACCGGGTCGAGCGCTGGCTGCGCGGAGCGCTGAGACACCTGCCCTCTCCCAACAACTGGTACCTCTTCCCCTTCACCGTGGCCGGCTTCCTGGAATCGGTGGGGCGCGGGGACGCGGAGACCGCCCGGGCGCGCCGACGCGGACTCGATCTGCTGGAGGTCTGGTACCGGGGCCAGGGCTGGTACGCCGACGGCGACGGACGGGCCTTCGACCACTACAACGGCTGGGCCCTGCACCTGTATCCCGTCCTCGACGCCCACCTCGCCGACGGCGCGGACACCGCGGGCCCGCACGGCGACCGGCTGCGCGAGCACCTCGACGGCCTCTCCCTGCTCTTCGGGGCCGACGGCGCGCCCGTCCACTTCGGGCGCTCCCTCACCTACCGCTTCGCCGCCGCCTCCGCCGTCGGCCTCGGCGCGGTCACCGGCCACACACCGCTCACCCCGGGCACCTCGCGCCGGCTGCTCAGCGGGTCGCTGCGCTACTTCCTCGACCGCGGCGCGGTCGACGCCGACGGGCTGCTCACCCTCGGCTGGCACGGCCCGCACGAGGCGACGCTCCAGCCCTACTCCGGGCCCGCGTCGCCGTACTGGGCGTCCAAGGCCTTCGTCTGCCTGCTCGCGCCGGCCGGCCACCCGCTACACAATCACGGCAGCGACCACGTCGGCCCGGCCCAGGGGGAGTCGGCAGCCGAGGAGGACCCGCTGTACGCGCGCCAGGCGTACTCGACCCGGACCGGCCCGACCGCGTACTCCAACGTCCCCGACAACCACCTCGGCGTGGAGGTGGCCGGGGTGCGCAGCGCCCGCCGCCGCATCCACCCCCTCGGCGCCGGGCAGGGCGACGGCTGGGGCTGGGCCGGCTCGTGGCACCTGCCGGTCTTCGGCAGCGGCCCCGCCACCGTGCCCGGACTGCGCGTGGAGAGCGTCACCGTGGCCAGGGGACCGTTCGAGCTGCGCGTCCACCGGGTGCTCGGCGCACCGCCCGGCGCCCGCGTCCACCAGACGGGCTGGGCCACCGGCCCCGACCAACCCCCGCGCTCCGAGCTGCACCCGCTGCACGGATGGGCGGAGGCGGAAGACGTACGGGCGCCCGCCGGCACCGCCTACACGGCGTCGGCCCGCATGCCGAGGCTCTCGGCCGACGCGGAAGGGACGGCGCTGTACGCCTGCCTCGCCAGACTCGCGGACGATCCGCGGGAGGACCCCCTGGACGAAGCGGCCGCCGGGGTGACGGCGGCGGGTACCGACGCCGTCGAGGTGCGGTGGGCGGACGACGGATCGGTGACCCGGGTCTCCTTCGCACCGCTCACCGTGGACCACGCCCGCAAGCGCCAGTAGGGGCCCCTTCGGCGCAGGGCGCACACGACGGAGCCGTACGGGAGCGGGGATCCCGTACGGCCCGGGTCGTCACCGTGGCACGGGCTGGAAGGTCGCGCCGTAGGCGGGCAGGTGGATGGTGGAGCCGTAGCGGGCGAGCTGCTCCCAGGGGCGGTTGAGGCCGGCGCTGCCATGGGTGCGCACGCGGGTGACGGCGTCGAGGTCGAGGACGTCGACGAGCACCTCCTCGCCGCCGCCCGCCTGCTGGCGGACGATTCCCTCGGGGTCGACGATGGCGCTGGCGCCGACCGCGGCGGGATCGGCGCCGTTGACGTTGACCACGTAGACCTGGTTGGTCCAGGCGTTGGCGCGGGCGCAGACCAGCTCCATCTCGCGGTCCCGCGTCGTGGTGAGGGTCGGCTGGATGATCACCTCGGCGCCGAGCCAGGCGAGTTGGCGGGCGGTCTCCGGGAACGATCCGTCGTAACAGATCGCCAGCCCCGCGCGGCCGATGCCGGGCAGGTCGAAGACCACGAACTCGCCACCGGGCGCGGTGGTCTCGTACGGCTGCCAGGGGAAGACCTTGCGGTAGGAGGCGGCGATCTCGCCCTCGGGGGAGACCGCGATCGCAGTGTTGTGGATCCGGCCGTCGCCCGCCCGCTCGTAGAGGCTTCCGGGGACGAGCCACAGGCCCGTCTCGCGGGCCAGGGCGCAGATCCGGTCGGTGAGCGGGCCGGGGACTGTGACGGCGGCCTCGTGCATCCAGTCGGACCGGGCCTGGAGCAGGGGCGCCTCCGCGGCGAGCAGCAGTTCGGGGACGACGACGAGCTGCACGTGCGGGAAGGTGGCGCGGACGGCGCGGACGCGGTCCGCGTAGCGCTCCCAGGTGGCTTCGAGGTCGTGGGGGACGGGGGAGGTCTGGAGGGCGGCGACGGCGAGGGTGCGCATGGGGATCAGCTGTCCTTGACGGTGAGTTCGGCGACGGCGCTGCGGCCTTCGCGGAAGAAGCGGGGGAAGCGGATGGCGACGACGAGCGTGACCAGCGCGCCGAGCGCGATGGATCCGGCTCCGAGCAGGAACACGCCGCCGATGCCGCCGAAGGAGGTGGAGCCGTAGGAGGGGTCGACCATGTCGTAGGCGGTCCGGGCGAACGCGGCGATCATCATCAGGCCGCCCGCGAGGGGCATGAGGCCTTTGAGCATGAGGTCGCGGACGGATCCGCGCAGGCTGCGGCGGAAGTGCCAGGCGCAGGCCAGGCCGGTGACGCCGTAGTAGAGGGCGATGAGCAGGCCGACGGAGAGGATCGCGTCCCCGAGGAAGTCCGCGGAGACCAGGGTCAGCAGGGTGAGCAGGAGGGCCGTGGCCGCTCCGAAGAAGACGGTGCCGAAGCTAGGGGTGCCGAATCGCGGGTGGATCCGGGTGAACCGCCGGGGCAGGGCCTGGTGCGCGCCCATCGAGAGGGTGCTGCGGGAACTGCCGACCGTGCACGTGAGCAGCGCGGAGACGGCGGAGACGCAGACCGCGAGCTGCACCACCTTGGCGAGGACCTCGCCGAGGACGGAGGGGGCGAGGGCCGCCAGGACGTCGGCGGCGTTGTCGGGGTTGCCGAGGCCGCTGCCCGTGTCGCCGGCGCCGGCGTACGAGATCGCGGCCACGGCGGTGAACAGGTAGGTGGCGAGCAGGATCACGGTGGACAGGACGGCGGCCCGGCCGGGCGTGCGAGTGCTGTCCGTGGTCTCCTCGTTGACCGTGATCAGCGCGTCCCAGCCCCAGTAGATGAACAGGCAGAGCAGCACCGCCTCGGCGAACGGTCCGAAGCCGTCGAAGGCGAACGGATCGAACCAGGCGAGCGAGGGGGTGGCGGCGCCGTCCCGGGAGAGCGCGGCGACGCCGAAGGCGAGCAGTGCCAGCAGTTGGAGACCGAGCAGCGCGTACTGGACGGAGGCCGCGAGCTGCAGTCCGCGGCGGGCGACCAGGGTGACGACCGCGAGCAGCAGCACGGCGGTGCCGGTGACCGCCAGGCTGTGGCCGGCGAGCGTGTCGAGGCCGAGCAGCCCGAGGAGGTAGCCGGCGCCGACCCGGGCGAGGGCGGTCATCGCGATGAGGGTGGCGCACTGGACGACCCAGCCGCCGGCGAGCCACCCGGCGAAGGGGCCGAAGGCGCGGGTGGTCCAGACGAAGGTGGTGCCGCAGTCGGGCATCTCCCGGTTCAGCTCGCGGAAGGCGTACGCGGTGAGCAGCACCGGGACGAAGCCGAGCAGCAGGGCGGCGGGCGCGGCGGTCTGCGCGACCACGGTGACGAAGCCGAGGGTGACGGCGATCGAGTAGGCCGGGGCGACGGAGGAGAGGCCGAGGGCGACCGATCCGAGCAGGCCGACCGTGCCGGCCCGCAGGCCCTTTCCGGGTGGCGCCGTCCCTGGGTCCTGGTGTCTCGCGGTGGTCGTCATGAGGGGCCTCCGGGTGCGCGGGATTTGTTAAACGCCGATTTAAGAAAACCGCAGGCGATCCGTCAATAGCCGGTCGGGTATCGTTACGACTGAGTTCAGCGATCAAGCAGCGACAGTCGGGAGGCGAGGGCCGTGGGGCGACGCAAGGATCAGGAGGCGCGCCGCGCCGAGCTCGGCGCGGCGGCGCAGCGAGCATTGCTCAGCCGCGGTCTGGAGGGCCTGCGCCTCAAGGACGTGGCGGCCGAGGCCGGGGTCACGCCGGCCGCCGTCCTGTACTACTACGGCGATCTCGACGAGCTGATGTACGAGACCTTCCAGCAGGCCATCGAACGCTTCTGCCGCGAGCGGGAGCAGGCCGCCGAACGGCTGCCGGACGCCCGGCTGCGGCTGGCCGGCTGTATCTCCTCGGGCGTGGCCTCGGGGCCCGACGACCTGTTGCCCCGGCTGCTCTTCGAGTACTGGCCGCGCAGCCTGCGCGACCCCAAGGCCGCAGCCCTGGACAGCGCCCTGACCGAGCGTCAGGTAGCGGTGTACTACGGGATCCTGGTCCTGGGCGAGTCGCAGGGGCACTTCCGGCTGACCGACGCGCCGAGGCTGCTGGCGGCGAGCCTCGTCGCCATGGAGGACGGCTACCAGATGGAGATCCTCGCCGGCCGCCGCACCCGCTCCGAGGTGCTCACCGCGTTGCACGCCTACGCCCGCGCCGTCACGGGGTACGACCCCGGCGCGGAGGCTCCGTAGTGCTGTGACCGGAAGGGTTCACCGGGTCACAGCACTAGGTCTTGTCGTCAAAGTGGCGCCTGGCCCGGCGTCACTTTGACGACAAGACCTGGCGCCCGGATGCGGCCCCGCGCGACCGGGCGGACCCTGGATCCATGTCGCACCAGGAGCCCCCGCCCGCTTGGGGACACCCGCAGCAGCCCCCCGAGGGCTGGGGGCCGCCCCGGCCGCCCGCGCCGCCGAAGCGCAGTACGGGGAAGGTCATCGGCTGCTCGTGCCTGGGAGCGCTGGCCCTGGTGGTGCTGCTCCTCCTGGCCGGCTTGCTGATCGGCGGTGACGGGGCGAAGGAGCCGGATCGGATCACCCCGTCACGGTCCACCCGGGAGGCGACGCAGGAACGCGGTCCCGAGGGCGACGTGAAGATCACGGGGTGTGAGCTCAGCTCCGTGACGAAGTGGGCCAGTGCGAGGCTCCTGATCGACAACCGCTCGAGCAAGAGCAGCGACTACAGCGTCGAGGTCGAGTTCGTCAACGCGGCCGGGAAGCGGCTCGGCGAGGCCTACGCGTCGACCCTCCGGCTGGCCCCGGGACAGCACGCCGAGGTCACCGCGCAGGGGCTGAGCCAGATCTCGGAGACGATCACCTGCCGGATCGTCAAAGTCATCCGGTTCGCGTCCTGACCGGTCGGGCGGAGCCCCCTGCCTGGACCGTGGAGGCGGGCGGCGGCGCCGTCCGGAAGGTGACGGACCGAACGGGTCCGGCCCGGTCCCCGCGGCAGACGGGGACCGGGCCGGACTATCGGGTGTTCAGCCGTTCAGCCGTTCAGGCGGGCGTCAGCTCACCTGGACCGTGACGTCGTCCACGACGAAGGAGGTCTGCAGGGACTGGTCCTCCACGCCGTTGAACTTCAGGGTGACGGTCTGACCGGCGAACTGCGAGAGGTTGTACGTCTTCTGGACGTAGCCGGAGTTCGCGTTCAGGTTGGACAGGGTCTCCAGTGTCTGACCGCCCACCGAGACGGTGAACTTGTCGTAGACCACGTTCTCGTTCTCGTCCGTGTCGATGTGCAGGAAGAACGAGAGCTGGTACGAGGAGCAGCCCGACGGGATCGTCAGCGACTGCGAGGCGCTGTCCGTGTGGCTGGAGCCGTACCCGTTCAGCCAGGCCATGTAGCTGCCCGAACGCGGGACCTGTCCGGACTGGTTGGTGATCACGCCGGCGGTCGCGGTCCACGGGGCGGAGCCGCTCTCGAAGCCGCCGTTGACCACCAGCTGGCGCGGCGTGCAGCTGCCGCCGCCGGTCACGGTCAGCGTGTACGTGGTGGTGTGGCTGACGGTGCCGGAGCCGGTGACCGTCAGGGTGTAGGTGCCGGGCGCGGTGCTCGCGCCGACCTGGACGGACAGCGTCGAGGAGCTGCCCGACTGCACGGACGTCGGGCTGAGCGTGGCGTTCACCCCGGCCGGGGCGCCCGAGACGGAGAGGGCGACGGTCTGGGCGGCGCCGCTCACGGTGGAGGTGTTCACCGTGGCGGAGGTGGAACCGCCGGGGGCCGCGCTGCCCGCGGTCGGGCTGACGCCGATGGAGAAGTCCTGCGCGGGCGTCTCACCGCCGACGGCCTGCTTCCAGACGGCGTACGCGACACCGTCCGCGCTGCGGTCCAGGACCGTGGCGCTGATGTTGTTCGTGGTGTCGCAGGAGCTGTGGTAGCAGGGGTCGTAGGCCGCGTTCGCGGTGCCGCCCCACTTGGCGGCCTGCGCCGAGGTCTTGCGGGCACTGGCGCCGGCTGCGTAGCCGGAGGTCGGGATGCCGCCCTGCTGGAAGGAGTAGTCGTCGCTGCGGCCCTGGCCCTCGGTGTTCTCCTCGGGAGCGAGGTTCAGGGAGGTCCAGTACGCCTTGAGCGGCGCGGCGGTGGCGGAGTTGAGGTTGTTGATGAAGTAGCCGCCGTTGGTGGAGCCGACCATGTCGAAGTTGTAGTAGCCCTTGATGGCGGCCTTCTCGGTGCTGCTGAGCCGGCCCACGTAGAACTCGGAGCCGTTGAGGCCCTGCTCCTCGTCCGTCCACCAGGCGAAGCGCACGTGCTTGGTCATCGTCGGGTTCTTCTGGGCGAGTACGAGCGCGTTCTCCAGCAGGGTCGCGGAACCCGAGCCGTTGTCGTTGATGCCGGGACCGGCCGAGACGCTGTCGAGGTGGGCGCCGAACATGACGACCTGGTCGGCGGGGCCGCCGGGCCAGTCGGCGATCAGGTTGTTCGACGGGTAGGTGCAGGAGGAGCAGTTCTGCTCGGTGACCGTGTAGCCGGCGGCCTGGAGCTTGCCCTTGATGTACGCCACCGACTGGGTGTAACCGGCGCTGCCCGCACGGCGGTTGCCACCGTTCTGCGAGGCGATGGTGTTCAACTGGGTGAGGTGCGCCTGCACGTTGGCCACGTTGATGTTCGGCGGGTCGTTGCCGGGCTGGGTGCCGCCGACGTTGAGCGCGAAGTCGACGGTGTGCGACAGGGTGCTGCCCTGTCCCTTGACGACCACGGTGGCCGCGCCCGGAGTCGCGTTGGCGGTGGCGGTCAGGGTCAGCACCGAGGACTGGCCGGACTGCACGGTGGCCGGGTTGAAGGAGGCGCTCACTCCGGCCGGCAGGCCGGTCGCGGTCAGGGTCACCGACTGTGCGGTGCCGGTCGTGACGGTGGTGCCGACCGTGGTGGTGACCGTACCGCCCTGCTGGACGGTGCCCGACGCGGGGTTCAGCGTCATCGAGAAGTCGTTGTTCTGACCGCTCGGCGTGCACGTCGGGTCCGCGGACTGGGCGGGCACGCTGATCGCGTCCCAGGCGGCCTTGGTCTTGTTGAAGAGGTCGCAGGTGGTGTCGAGCGACTTGGCGGAACTCAGCGTCGCCGTCCGGTACTTCTTGTACGACATGCTGCTCGTCTTGAGCAGCATGCCTCCGTAGAAGATCTTCCCGGCGTTCTGGACGCCCACGCCGGTCACGGTGGACTGGTTGCAGGTGGGGCTGTTCGGCTTGCCGCCGCCCGGGTTGCTGCCCTCGGCGAGCAGGTAGAACCAGTGGTTCAGCGGGCCCGCCGCCGCGTGGACCTCGGTGCCGGGTATCGCCGAGCTGTAGCAGTTCGGGTCGTTGTCGATGGCCGACGGGTTGTACATGTTGCGGATCGGACCCTGGCCCTGGAGGTTGATGACCTCGCCGACCGTGTAGTCCGGGGTGTCGTACGGGGACGGCTCATTGGCGAAAGCCTCGGTCAGCGCACCGAAGATGTCACCGGTGCCCTCGCCGAGACCGGCTTCCTGGCCACTGGTGCCACCGGGGGTGTTGGAGTCGATGGCGTGCCCGTACTCGTGGGCCACCACGTCCGCGCCGGCGATCCACTCGTTGGCGCTGTTGCGCCCGATGGTGACCGAACTGCCGTCCCAGTAGGCGTTGAGGTCGTTCAGCCCGACCTTGGCGGGGAAGCTGCGGCCGTTCCCGCTGACGCCGTTGCGGCCCAGCCACTGGCTCAGCATGTCCCACTGCTTCTGCGCGGCGAACATCAGGTCGACGCAGCCGGTCTCCTTGCTCGTGGGGTTGCCGGTGCCCCAGGAGTCGGAGGACTTCGTGAAGACCGTGCCGCTGCTGTAGTCCGCGCAGCTCAGGCCGGTCCGGTTCGGGTCGCGCAGGGAGTACGAGCCAGCCGAGTTGGTGGTGTCGATCGTGAGCGGGTTCGGGCCGTTCCACTTGCTGTTGCCGGTGCCGGCGACCACGTCGTCGTAGCTGTCGACGAAGGAGCCCGTCCGCGCGTCCACGAAGACGTGCAGCTTGCTGGGCGCCGTCTTCGTCCGGCCGATCAGGACGGTCTCCCAGGCCAGTACGGGCTCGTCGTCCCTCAGCCGGACGACGAGCCGGCTGCTGTCGACCTTGTCGACGGCGACCAGCTTCGAACGCGACGTGGACTCGGCGTCCTTGGCGCTGACCGTCGCCCGGGTCGACACGTCGATCCGTACGGAGGAGGCCGACTGGAGGGCGCGCACCTTGCCCGCGCCGTCCGCGAGCACCACCGCGTCGCCGCCGACGACCGGCAGGCCGCGGTAACTGCGCTCGTACGCGACGGAGAACAGGTCCTTGACCCAGGGGGTGACCAGCCGGCGTTCGTACCGCTCCTGCGCGGAGTTGACCAGGGTGTCGAGACCGCTGCCGACGGCCTGGTCGGCGGCCGCGACCGCGCGCGCGGCCGGGGTGTCCTTCTGGGACGGTGCGGGCTGCGCGTGCTGCGCCGCCGACGCCGTCCCGGCCAGCGTGCCGGCGAGGCTCGCGGTCAGCGCCATCGCTGCCACGGCCGCCGTCCATCTGGTGGGCTGCAACGTCCACTCCGATCGTGGGGGGTTGGGTGGGATGAGTGTTCGCTCGCGGCCGAGTATGAGCGTGTACATGACGGGTTTGGGTCATCCCGGCGGACATAAGGTCCGCGTTATGGTGCGCCGGCGGCGCGCTGCGTACGCTGCCCGGATGCAGCTGGAGTTGAGGCATCTGCAAGCCGTCTGCCGGATAGCGGAGGCGGGAAGCCTGGGGGGCGCGGCGCGGCGGCTGGGGGTGTCCCAGCCGGCACTTTCGGCGCAGCTGCGCCGGATCGAGCGGGTCACGGGCGGGGAGCTCTTCGTACGGGGGCGCAGCGGGGTGGAGCCGACCGCGCTGGGTCACTTCGTGCTGGCCAAGGCGCGCCGCGTGCTGAGCGAGATGGACGCGCTGGGCGCGGAGGCGCGGGCGATCGGCGCCGGAACCCCGTTGCGGCTGGGCTGCATCCTGCTCGTGCTGATCGACGGACTCCTCGCCCAGACCGACCTGTTCATGGCCGGCCGGGAGATCACCGTCGACCTGGAGGACTCGGTGACCGCGCTGGCACGGATGCTGGGCACCGGACGGTACGACGCCATCGTCTACGGCGAGGTCAACGACCACGAGGTGCCGCTCCCCGCGGGGGTCCTCGCCAGGACGCTCGTCCCGAAGGAGCCCTTCTGCATCCGGCTGTCGGCGAAACACCTGCTGGCCGGGCGGGAGCGCATCGACCTCGCCGACCTCGCCGAGGAGTCGTGGATGACCCTGGTGGAGGACGACGACGGCGGTCCGGAGGCCCTCGTCGCCGCCTGCGCGAAGGCCGGGTTCAGCCCGTCACTGCGCTACCGGATCACCGACCGCATGATGCACTACGACCTGATCGCCGCCGGCCGCGCGATCTCGCTGAGCCAGCCCACGGCCCCGCAGGCGGCCGGTACGGTGATGCGCCCGCTGATCGGCAATCCGATCAACGGGCGCATCCGGCTCGCCTGGAACCGCTCGGCGGTCTCGGCCGGGCAGGCGGAACTGCTGTACCGGGCCGCGGCCCGCGCCTATCTGGCCAACGTGGACAACAACCGCTTCCACAAGGACTGGTGGGACGCCCACCCGGAACTGCAGATCAGCCTCGGCGGTGAGCCGTCAGCAGCAGGTACTCCCACTCCATGACGCCGTCCGAGGTGTGTTCGGCGGCGAGGGCGTCGAGGTCGCCGTCCAGGGCGGCGACCCGCTCGGGGTCGTCGGCGATCGCCCGGTAGACGGCGATGGTCGGCCCGTACAGGGCCTTGAAGAACTCCCGGAACTCCGACGGCTTCTTGAACCGGTCCACCCGGACCGTCTCGCGGCGGGCGACCAGGTCGCTCACCCCTTCGCCCAGCAGCTCGTGGACGTGTTCCGGGTCCCCCCACAACGGCGGCGGCAGCGCGCCGGGCGGCGGCGGGGGAGCGTAGGGCTTCATCGTGGCGAACATCCGACCTATGAAGCCCTGCGGAGTCCAGTTGAGCAGCCCGATGGTGCCGCCGGAGCGGCAGACCCGCAACAGCTCGTCGGCGGCGGTCTGGTGGTGCGGCGCGAACATCACGCCGAGGCAGGACATCACGGTGTCGAACTCGCCGTCCGCGAAGGGCAGCGCCTCGGCGTCGGCCTCCCGCCACTCCAGCCGGGCCCCGCGTACGGAGGCCAGGTGCCGCCCCACCTCCATCAGGTCGGGCGTGAGATCGGACGCCACGACGTCGGCTCCGGCCAGCGCGGCCGGAATGGCCGCGTTGCCGGAGCCCGCGGCGACGTCGAGCACCCGGTCGCCGCGGCCCACGCCGCACTCACGGACGAGCACGGCACCCAGGTCGGGGATGAGGTGCGAGACCACGGACGGATAGTCGCCCAGGGCCCACATCGCACGGTGCTTGGCCTTCAGCGTACGGTCCGCCTGGGCCGCGTCGATCGACTCGGTCATGACAGCCGCCCTCCGAGGAGTCGGGTCAGCCCCTCCTTCGAGCATAGGTACGTTCCGGGGCGGCGGCCCGTTGGCGGCCGTCGGTGGCGCGGGGGCGGGCGCTGAGCAGGCGTTATGCGAGCGGGATCTCGAAGTGCACCGTCCCGTAGCCGCCGTGCTCGCCCGTCGTGCGGGCGTCGCAGACCTCGGTGGCCAGGCTCCGCCAGAACCCCTCCGCGCCCGGAATGTCGACATTGGTGTGCAGGTAGACGGTCTCGTAGCCCGGAACCCCGGCGGCGAAGGCGCAGGCCGCCCGGACCATGGCGCGGGCCAGCCCGTGCCGCCGGTGTTCGGGGCGCACGTACACCCGCAGGAGCTGGGCGGTGCGGCCCGACGGGTAGCGCTCGGCCAGCCACCGCGGATGCGGCGGGTGGGCGGGCCCCCGGGAGTGCACGGCGCAGGTGCCCACCACCTCGTCGTCCCGTACGGCCACGACGAGGGCGTGGCGCGGGTCGTCGAGGTAGGTGCCGCGGATGTCGACCACGTCGGCGTGCCACTCGGGGACGTACCCGTAGTCGAACTCCCGGTAGAAGGTGTCGAGCATGACGCTGCGCGCGCCCCGTACGTCCTCCGGTCCCGCGTGCCGCACCTGGTAGGCACCCAGGTCGTGGAGCACCGGCGTCTGACGTTCTCTCAGATTCTCCATGATCCCACCGTAGCGGAAAATCGAGCTATTGGAAATGAAAACGATTTCCGATAGCTTCCTCTCGGTCCGGTCCGGACGCCCGCTGTCGGGCGCCCGCCGTTCCGGACGCATGCCCAAGAGCTGTGACGGCGGTCGAGAGGAAGTTCCGTGGGACACGTACTGGTTATCGAAAGCTGGGTGGGGTCGATGAGCAGGCTCCTGCCCAGGGCGATCCGCGAAGGCGGACACGAGTTCACCTTCCTCACCCGGGACCTGCACCACTACCTGCGCGCCGCCCCGGCCGACGGCGGCCCGCACCCGTTGCTCGCGGCCCGCAACCTCATCACCGCCGACACCAACGACATGGACGCCCTCCTCCCGCTCGTCGAGCGGCTGCACGCCGTGCTCGGCTTCGACGGCGTCGTCTCCTCCTGCGACTACTACCTGCCCGCCGTGGCACGCGTCGCCGAACGCCTCGGCCTGCCCGGCCCCGCCGCCGGAGCCGTCGAGAACGCCTGCCGCAAGGACCGGACCCGCCGGGTACTGACCGAGGCGGGGGTGCCCGGCCCGCGCTTCGCCCACTGCGCGGACACCGAGGAGGCGCTGACCGCCGCCCGCGAGATCGGCTACCCGCTCGTGGTCAAACCCGCAGACCTGTGCGCCGGCATGCTCGTGCGCCAGGTCGACGACGAATCCGAGCTGGAGCGGGCCTGCCGGGCCCTGGCCGATTTCCCCGTCAACGCCCGGGGCCGGCAAAGGGCCCCCGTCATCCTCCTCGAAGAGCTCCTCACCGGCCCCGAGGTCAGCGTCGAGACGGTGTCCTTCGACGGTGCCACGCACGTGATCGGCGTCACCGACAAGAGCATCGGAGGAGCACCCGCATTCATCGAGACCGGCCACATGTTCCCGGCGGACCTCGGCCCGGAACAGACGCGAGCGGCCGCCGACACCGCCGTGGCGGCCGTCGCGGCCCTCGGCCTGGACCACGTCGTCTGCCACACCGAAGTCAAGCTGACCCCCGCCGGACCGCGCCTGATCGAGGTGAACCCCCGCCCCGCCGGCAACCGCATCACCGAACTGGTCCGCCACGTCACGGGCGTCGACCTCGCGGCCGCCTGCGTGGACGTCGCCCTCGGCCGCACGCCCGACCTCACCGTCCGGCCGACCGGGGTGCGCAGCGCCGCCATCGCCTTCCTGCTGCCCACCGACGGCGGCATCCTGACCGGTGTCGAGGGAGCCGACCAGGTACGGGGCGGGCCCGGGGTGGTGGAGCTCACCCTGGCCGAACCGGGCCGCGTCGTCCGGCCCGCGACCAGCAACAACGAGTACCTCGGCCATGTCATGACCGCCGACACCGAAGGCCCGGGCGCCCGTGCGCTGGCCGAGCGGCTGATCGCCCGCCTGCGCCCCGCCTACGAGCTGTGTTCCGCCGAGCAGGCCGCGGCGGTGAACGCGTGACCTCCCCGGCCCCCACCCTGCGCGAACCCCGCGTGCGCACCGTCGACGACCTCATCGGGCAGGTCCGCGCCGGCGCCCACGGCCCCGACCCCGCCGGGCAGCGCGTGGCCCTCGCCTTCACCACCGTCCAGGCCGTACGCCACGAAGGCCGGACGTCCGGATACCGCAACGAGGTGCTCAGCCTGCGCCTCGCCGCCGCCGTCGGCTCCTGCGCGGTGGAACCGGGCGCCCTGCCTCCGGCCGCACTCGACGACTGCGTCGGCGCCACCGTCGCCGACCTCCTCGACCACCCGCTCCAACCCGTGCGGATCGCCGCCCTCGACGCCTACCTGACGCACGTCCGCCCGCACACCCCCGAGCACGGCGCCCGCCCCTACGCGATCCCGGCCGGTACCTCGCTGCTCCGCTCCCGGGCCCGCGCCCGAGCCGTCGTCGACCTCCTGCCCGAAGGTGTGAGCCGCGTCCTGGTCATCGGAGTCGTCAACTCCCTGTTGGAGCGGCTGCGCGAGCGCGGCACCCCCTACACCCCCTGTGACCTCAAGGGCGGCTACACCGAATGGGGCGAGCCCGTACGGACCGACGCGCTCGCGGAACTGGGCCACTGCGACGCCGTCCTCGCCTCCGGGATGACGCTGGGCAACGGCACCTTCCAGCCGCTGCTCGACCACGCCGCCGCGACCGGCAAACCCCTCGTCATGTTCGCCCAGACCGGCAGCGCCGTACTCCCGCGCTTCGTCGGCGCCGGCGTGCACGCGGTCTGCGCCGAGCCGTACCCGTTCTTCTGGCTCGACGGCGGCCCCGGCGTCATCCACCGCTACGGGGGTGCCCGATGACCGTCACCCCGATCCTGCCCCGCCCGCAGACCCGGGCCGCCAACCCCGACCTGCTGCCGCTCCTCGGCCGCACCCCCCTCGCCCGGATCCGCGCCGACCTGCCGCACCACCACCCCGGCTTCTGGGCGAAACTCGAATGCCTCGGCGCCGGCGGGATGAAGGCCCGCGCCGCCGTCTCCATGCTGACCGGCGCCCGCGCCCGCGGCGAACTGCTGCCCGGCGCCCCCGTGGTGGAATCCACCTCCGGCACCCTCGGCATCGGCCTCGCCTTCGCCGGCCAGGCCCTCGGCCACCCCGTGGTCCTCGTCGGCGACACCGAACTCGAACCATCCATGCGGCAGTTGCTGCGCAGCCACGGAGCCCGCCTCGAACTCGTCGACCGCCCGGCGGCCGAAGGCGGCTGGCAGGCCGCCCGGATCGCCCGGCTGCGCGAGGTACTGCGTTCGATGCCGGGGGCGTACTGGCCCGACCAGTACAACAATCCCGACAACGCCGCCGGCTACCGCTCACTGGCCGCCGAACTCATCGCCCAAATCGACCACTTGGACGTCCTCGTGTGCAGCGTCGGTACCGGCGGCCACAGCGCCGGACTCGCCGCCCCGCTGCGCCGCCGCTGGCCCCGCCTCAAGGTCATCGGCGTCGACTCCGTCGGCTCGGCCATCTTCGGACAGCCCGCCCGCCCCCGCCTCATGCGCGGACTGGGCAGCAGCATCCACCCCGCCAACGTCGCCCACGAGGCCTTCGACGAAGTGCACTGGGTGGGGCCCGCCGAGGCCGTGGACGCCTGCCGCCGACTCGCCCGCTCCGCCTTCGTCAGCGGCGGCTGGAGCACCGGAGCCGTCGCCCTCGTCTCCGCCTGGGCCGCCCGCACCGAGCCGGGCGCGGTCGTCGCCACCGTCTTCCCCGACGGACCGCACCGCTACCTCGACACCGTCTACGACGACGACTTCTGCCGCGCCCACGGCCTGGACACCGCACCGCGCGCCGTCCGCCCCCTGGAGATCCCGCACCCCCACGCCGTCGAGGCCACCGGCTGGGCCCGCTGCAAGGCCGTACTCGCACCGACCCGGGGAGGCGCCGCGTGAAGCTCGGTTGGGACACCGTCGGCCTGGATCTCGCCGAACCGCTGCGCATCTCCCGCTCGGTCATGTCCCGCCGTGACGCCGTCCAGGTCGTGATCGAGCACGGCGGGCTGCGCGGCCGGGGGGAGGCCGTCAGCAGCGACTACCTCGGGCTGCCCACCGCCCGGATCCTGCGGCACCTGGCGGCGGTGCGCGCCGCGACCGAACGCTTCCCCGACCCGGAGACCGCCTGGGCCGAGACCGGCAGCGGTCACCCGGCCTGGGACGGGCTGCCGCCCGGCGTGCTGGCCGCCATCGAGGCCGCCCTGCTGGACCTGGTGGGCAAGCGGGCCGGTGAGCCCGCACACCGGCTGCTGGGCACGCCCACCGCCCCGGCCGCCGCCACCGCCCGGACGATCGGCATCACCACGCCCGTACCGGCGGCCGCCCAGGCCGCCCGCCTCGCGATGAGCGGCTTCACCGTCCTCAAGGTCAAGGCGGGATCCCCCGATCCGGCCGAAGACCTCGCGCGCGTGGAAGCCGTACGCACCGGAGCACCCGGGGCCGCCCTGCTCCTCGACCCCAACGGCGCGTGGACCGAACGTCAGGCCCTCGACCTGCTGCCCCGCTTCGCAGGCCTCGGCGTCGGCGCCGTGGAACAGCCCCTCGCGCCTGGCCGGCCCGACGCCCTGGCCCGCGTGGCCAAGGAATCCCCGATCCCCGTCATCGCCGACGAGGACGCCGTCTCGTACGAGGACGCCGCCCGGCTCGCGGGCCTGGTCCACGGCGTCAACGTCAAACTCGCCAAGTGCGGCGGGGTACGGGCCGCCCTGCGCATCCACGAGGCCCTGCGGGGCAGCGGCACCGACCTGATGCTCGGCTGCCTCACCGCCAGCTCGCTCGGCATCGCCCCCGCCGTGCACCTCGCCGACCGGGCCCGCTGGGTGGACCTCGACGGGCACCTGCTGCTCGCCGACGACCCGTGGACCGGCATCGGCGGCGCGGACGGGACCGTACGCGCCGCGAACCGGGCCGGCCTCGGCGTCAGACCCGCCCGGGCGGAGGGCGAACGGTGAAGACCCCGAGCGCCGTCCGCGGCTTCCCGCTCGCCGTGCGCCTGCTCCTCGTCAACCAACTCGGCGTCAACACCGGCTTCTACCTGCTCATCCCGTACCTCGCCACGCACCTGTCCCAGGACCTCGGACTCTCCGCGGCCGCCGTCGGCGTGATCCTCGGCCTGCGCAACCTCAGCCAGCAGGGCCTGTTCCTGCTCGGCGGCTCGGCCGCCGACCGGCTCGGCGCGCGCGGGGTGATCATCGCGGGCTGCGCCCTGCGGACGGCGGGGTTCGCGATGTTCGCGCTCGGCGACGCCCTGGCCCTGCTGCTCGCCGCGTCCATACTCAGCGGGCTGGCGGGGGCCCTGTTCAACCCCGCCGTACGGACCTACGTCGCCCAGGAGGCCGGCGAGCGCAAGGCCGAGGCCTTCGCGCTGTTCAACGTCTTCGCCACCACCGGTGCGCTGCTCGGCCCGCTGCTCGGGACCCTGCTGCTCCTCGTGGACTTCCGGGCCGCGGCCGTCACCGCGGCCGGGATCTTCGCGGCGCTCACCCTGGCCCAACTCCTCGTGCTGCCCGCCCGGGAGGTTCCGGCCCCCAAGACCCGGCTGACGGGCGACTGGCGGGAGGCGGCGGGCAGCCGGGGGTTCCTCGCCTTCTCCCTCGCCATGATCGGCATGTACGGACTGGAGAACCAGCTGTACCTGCTGCTGCCGCACGCCGCGGTCCGCGCCTCCGGCTGGGAGGGCTCGATCGGCCTGCTCTTCCTGACCGGAACCGTCGCCAACCTGCTCCTCCAGCTCCGCATCACCCGCCGCCTGAAGGAGACCGGCAGCCGTGCCCGCTGGATCGCGGCGGGGCCGGCCCTCATGGGGCTCGGCTTCGTCCCCCCGATGCTCGTCTCGGGCGCGACCGACCCGCACCCCGCGTACCTCCTGCCGGTGCTCGCCGGCGTCCTGCTGCTGCACCTCGGCGTCATGACCGCCCAGCCCTTCGTGATGGAGCTGATACCCGCCTTCGGCCGCCAGAGCCTGACCGGCACCTACTACGGGCTCTTCTACGCCGTGTCCGGCATCGCGGCCGCCGCGGGCAGCGCCGCCGTCGGCTGGGCCATGGACACCGCCGGGCACACCGGCCTGGCCTGGTTGCCCTTCGCCTGCTGCCTCGCCCTCGGCCTGGCCTCGGCGGCGGCCGTCGCCCGCCTGCACCGGAGGCGAACCCTGCCGGGGACCGCCGAGCCGGCCGCGCCCCAGCCCGAAGACCCCCCGCCTGCCGGGTCCGTGCCAGAAGAGCGCCTGCCCGGCGGGGCTCCGGAAGCGGAGCCCGCGCCGGTCGGGTCGGTGCCCGCAGAGCCTGCGCCTGCCGGGTCCGTGGCCGAACAGCCCCTGCCCGGCGGCGCTCCGGAAGCGGAGCCCGCGCCGGTCGGGTCCGTGAGCGAAGAGCCGCCGCCCCGCCGGGCACCGCGGGCAGGGGCCGCGCCTGCCGGGGCCGTGCCCGCGGGACCCGTGCCGGCCGGATACCTGCCCGGGGAACCACCGACGGCCACGCCCCAGCCCACCCGGGCCCTGCCCGCCAGGGTCCGCCAGAGAAGTGAGAGCCGATGAGTGCCTCCGGCAACCTCCTCACCGACCGCCCCGACCTGTACGAGGAGCGCTTCCCCGACCCCCACCACCTCGCCGCCCGCTGGGCCGAGTCCGTCCTGGCCCGTCACGGCGCCGGCCCCCGCGTCCTCGACGTGGGCTGCGGCACCGGCCGCGACGCCGCCTGGCTGCACCACCGAGCCGACCGCCGGGTCACCGGGATCGACACCTCCGAGGCCATGCTGGCCCATGCCCGCGGCCACCACCCCGGGCCGACCTACCACCACGCCGACATGCGGGACTTCGCGCTCGCGCAGACCTTCGACGCCGTCGTCTGCCTCGACAGCGCCCTGCTCTACTGCCACACCAACGAGGACCTCACCGCCTTCCTCGCCCGCTGCCGCGCCCACCTCGCCCCCGGCGGGCTGCTCGTCGCGGAAATGCGGAACGGGGCCTTCTTCCTCGGCAACACCGAACTGCTCGACGGCCCGCGCACCGCCGGATTCACCCGGCACGGCATCACGTACACCTCCCGCACCACCCTGCACATCGACCACGCCGCGCAACTCCTGCGCCGCCGCCGGATCTGGACCGCGGACGACGGCACGCCCCCGGAAGAGCAGCACTCCGCCTGGCGCCTGCTCTTCCCGCAGGAGCTCCGCCACTTCCTGGCCACCGCCGGCTTCGAGGCGCTCGACCTCCACGACGGGCCCGGCCCCCGGACCGACCCGCCCTGGAGCGAAGGCGACGCCCCGCGTGCGACGGCGAGTGCCGACCGACTGCACCTCGTAGCGCGCCTGAAACCCCATCACCACAGCAACGGAGACAGCACCTCATGAACGACCGCCAGACGGGCCTCGCTCGCAGAACCCTCCTCATCGCGGGCTCCGCCACCACCCTCGCCCTCGCCACCGGCTGCGGAACCCCCGAGGGCGGCGCGAGCGATGCCAAGGCGGGCACCCCCAAGCCCGGGGGACGTCTGCGCGCCGCCTTCGCCGGAGGCGGCGCCGCCGAGACCCTCGATCCGCAAGCGGCCAACCTGTTCGTCGACGCCGCCCGCGCCAAGGCCCTCTTCGACAAGCTCGCCGACTTCGGCGCCGACCTCGCCCCCGTACCCCGCCTCGCCGAACGCTGGGAGCCCAACGAGACCCTCGACACCTGGCGGATCACCCTGCGCAAGGCCGCCTTCCACGACGGCCGGCCCGTCACCTCCGAGGACGTCCTGTACAGCTACCGCCGGATCGCCGACCCCAAGGGCACCTTCCGCGCGAAGGCCTCCCTGGAGCCGATCGACCTGACGGCGAGCCGCGCCGTGGACGCCACCACCGTCGAGTTCCGGCTCAAGCGCCCCTACGCCGAATTCCCCAACGCCCTCGCGGCCTTCGGCGCGTACATCGTCCCCAAGGACACCACCACCTTCGACCGGCCCGTCGGATCCGGCCCCTTCCGCTTCGTCTCCTTCAAGCCCGGCAGCAGCCTCCTGGTCAGGCGCAACGAGGCCTACTGGGAGGGCGCCCCCCACCTCGAAGAGCTCGAATTCGTCATCGCGGCCGAGGAATCCGCGCGGGTCAGCGCACTCCTCGGCGGCCAGGTCGAGTACGCCCACGAACTCACCCCGGCCGGCGCCCGCGCCCACGAGGGCAAGGGCCGGATCGAGGTCGTACGACTGCCCGGCAGCGCCATGCAGGGCTTCGTCATGAAGACGGACCGGCCGCCCTTCGACGACAAGCGGGTCCGCCAGGCCTTCTTCCTCATCGCCGACCGCGAGGAACTCCTCGACGGCGCCCTCTCCGGAGCCGGCGAGATCGGCAACGACCTCTTCGGCAAGGGCTGCCGGTACTACGCGGCCGACCTGCCCCAGCGCACCCAGGACCTCGAACGGGCCCGCGCCCTCCTCAAGGAGGCCGGCGCCGAAGGGCTCAAGGTCACCCTCGACACCGCCCCCGCGGCCACCGGTTTCGTCGAGGCCGCCGGGATCTTCAAGGAGCAGGCGGCGAAGGCCGGAGTCACCGTGGAGGTCAAGGTCGGCAACAAGGACACGTACTGGAAGGACATCCTCTCCGGCGGAACCTTCGCCTCCTACCGCTCCGGCGCCATGCCCATCGAGTCCCACGTCAGCCAGCGGCTGCTCACCGGATCCACCACCAACGCCACCAAGTGGCAGCACAAGGACTTCGACGACCTCTACCAGCAGGCCCAGTCCACCCGCGACGAGAAGGAACGCACCGCCCTCCACGAGCGGATGCAGCGCCGGCTGCACGACGAAGGCGGCTTCCTGATCTGGGGCTTCGCCGACTGGATCGTCGCCACCTCGCCCAAGGTCCGCGGGGTGTCGAAGACGGCCCCCGCCAACACCCTCGACTGGGCGCGCTTCGACAAGACCTGGCTCGCGTGACCACGGGACTTCCCTGGATCGGCCGCCGCCTGCTCCTCGGCCTGGGGCAGACGGCGGCCGTCGTCCTCATCATCTTCCTCCTGACCGAGGCGCTGCCCGGTGACGCGGCCGTCGCGTTCGCGGGCGACCAGCCCGACCCTGAGCGCATCGCCCGCATCCGCGAGGCCATGGGACTGGACCGGCCCGCCGCGCAGCGCCTCCTGGACTGGGTCGCGAGCCTGCTCCACGGCGACCTCGGCACCTCGCTGGTCACCGGACGGCCCGTCACCGGGCACCTCGCGGCCGGCCTCGGCCCCACCCTGATCCTGGCCGCCACCACCCTGACCCTGCTGGTCCCGCTCTCGGTCGGCCTCGGCGTACTCGCCGCCCGCCGCGAGGGCGGCCTGGTGGACCAGGCCGTCAGCGCCCTGACGCTGGCCGTGCACGCCGTACCGGAATTCGCCCTCGGCGTGCTGCTGGCCGCGCTGTTCGCCCTCCACCTGGGCTGGCTCCCGGCCACCGCCGTCGGCACGGACCTCGCCGCGGACCCCGTCGTGCTGGTCCTGCCCGTACTCGTGCTCACCGCCCGCCCCGTGTGCACCCTCAGCCGTCTCGTGCGCGCCGGGATGATCGAGGCGATGGCCTCCCCGTACGTGGCCCAGGCGCGCCGGTACGCAATCTCCGGCTCCCGCATCCGTTGGGCGCACGCCCTGCCGAGCGCGCTGGCGCCCGCGGCCCAGCAGCTGGCGCGCACCGCCGACTGGCTGCTCAGCGGGGTGATCGTCGTGGAGGCCCTGTTCGTCGTCCCCGGGCTCGGCACCGTGCTCATCGAGGCCGTCGCCGCCCGCGACGTACCCGTCGTCCAGGGCATGGCCGTCGTCTTCGGAGTCGTCACCGTCCTGGCCAACCTCGGCGCCGACCTCGTCGCCCGCCGCTTCGCCCCGCGAGCGGGGGTGGCCGCGTGAAGAGCGCCCCCGCCCGGTACGCCCTGGGCGCCGTGCTCGTCGCCGTCCCGCTGCTGCTCGCCCTCCTCGGACCGCTGTTCGCCGGGCCCGCCGGACCGAGGTCCGTGTCCTTCGCCACGGGCCAGGGCCACTGGCTCGGCACCGACTTCACCGGCCGGGACGTCTGGCGGCAGGTGCTGCTCGGCGGCCGCTCCGTGGTGCTCGTGGCGCTCGCCGCGACCGCGCTCGCCTACCTCGTCGCCCTGCCCGCCGGCCTCGCCGCGGCGCTCACCCGCCGCGCCTGGCTGGAGGAGACGCTGATGCGGCCGCTGGACGTGCTCAGCGCCGTGCCCTCGCTGCTCCTCGTGCTGCTGGTCGCGGCGACCCTGACGCCGGGCCCCGCCGCACTGACCGTTCTCGTCGGGTTGGCCGCCGTACCGGACGCGGCGCGCGTGGTCCACGCGGCGGCGGTGGAGGTGGCGTCCCGGCCGGCCGTCGAAGCGCTGCGCATGCAGGGCGAATCCTGGCAGCGCACGGCGTTCGGGTACGTGGCCCGGTCCATGCGGCGCACCCTCGCCGCGGACGCCGGAATCCGGCTCACCGGGGCCCTGTACCTGGTGGCCACGGCCGCGTTCCTGGGCGTGGGCGTGCAACCGGACGCCGCCGACTGGGCGGTGATGGTCGACCGCAACCGCACCGGGCTCTTCCTCCAGCCTTGGGCCGTGGTGGTGCCCGCCGTCCTCATCGCCGCCCTGTCGACGGGCGCCAACCTGCTGTTCGACGCGGCCCTCCGGAAAGGAACCAGAACATGAAGACGGTCGCGGCGGTGGCGGAGGTACGGGGCCTACGGGTGGAGGTCGGGGGCCGGGCCCTGGTCGACGGCGTCAGCCTCGCGGCCCGGGCCGGCCGCGTCACGGCCGTCATCGGACCCTCCGGCAGCGGCAAGACCACCACCGGCCTCGCGCTCCTCGGCGAGTACCCGCCGGGCGCCCGCGTCGAGGGGCTCGTACGCACCCGGCCGGGCGCGGTGGGCTACGTGCCCCAGCATCCGGCTTCCGTACTGTGCCCCGCCCGGCGGGTCGGCGCCCTGCTCGGCGACATCGCGGCCCTGAGGGGAGGCGGGCGCCGGGAGAACCGGCGGCGCGTGCACGAGGCCCTGCGGCTCGCCCGGATCGAGGACCCCGACCAGGTGCTGCGGCGGTTCCCCCACCAGCTCTCCGGCGGCCAGCAGCAGCGCGTGGTCCTCGCGCAGGCGCTGCTGCTCGGAGCCTCGGCGATCGTCGCCGACGAACCCACGACCGGGCAGGACGCGCACACCAAAGCGGGCATCGTGGCCGAACTGGCGGCCCTCGCGGGGCGGGGCATGGCCGTCGTCCTGTTGAGCCACGACCTGGAGGTGGTGCGGGAACTGGCCGACGAGGTCGTCGTGATGCGCGTCGGCCGGATCGTGGACCGCGGACCGGCGAGCGCCGTGCTCGACGAACCGGAGCCCGAGGCATCGCCGCGCGTCCCGCGCGCACGCCGCCCGGTGGGGCCGGTGCGCATGCGGGTCGAGGCCCTGACGGCCCGGCACCGCACGGCCCGCGGCACCGTGGACGTCCTGCACGATGTCGGGATCACCGTCGGGGCGAGGGAGTGCCTCGCCCTGGTCGGCCCCTCGGGCAGCGGCAAGACCACGCTGGGGAGGTGTCTGGCGGGGCTGCACGCCGAGCACCGGGGCCGGATCCTGCTCGACGGCGTTCCACTGCCGAACAGCCTGCGTGCGCGCGGCCGGGCCCAGCTGGCCGCCGTGCAGTACGTGTTCCAGGACGCGAAGGCCGCCTTCGACGAACACCGGCCGGTCCTCGACCAGGTCGCCCGCACCGCGGTCCGGCTGCGCGGAGCGGACCCGGCGGCGGCGCGCGAGGAAGCCTCCCGGGTGCTGGCCGAGCTGGGCCTGAGCGCCGGCACGGCCGTCCGTCGACCGGGATCGCTCTCCGGCGGGGAACTCCAGCGGGCCGCGCTGGCCCGGGCCTTGCTCGCCCGGCCGCGGGTGCTCGTCTGCGACGAGATCACCTCCGGGCTGGACCCTGCGACCCGCGGCGCCGTGCTCGAACTGCTCGCGGAGCTCCGCGAGCGCACGGAGCTCGCCCTGGTGTTCATCACGCACGACCTGGCGGCCGCGGCCGCGCTGGCCGACCGTACCGCCGTGCTCGACGCGGGGCGCATCGAGTGCGCCGGTGGAGGTGGCGGTCAGCGCTGACTGTTGAGGAAGCCGATGGCGACCGCGCCCCACCAGGCGACCTGGGAGACGGTCCCGGTCAGGGCGCCCCGCAGCAGCAGGGCGCGGGTGGCGGGCCGGCCGTCGAGGGCCGCGAGCCGCCGGTGCAGGACGCTCGCCTGGACGCCGTTCAGCGAGAGCAGCAGCACGAGGCAGAGCTTGACGCAGGTGAGCGGCGAGGAGAGGTCCGGGTGGAGGAAGGCGCCACTGAGGACGAGACCGCCGAGGCCCGCCCAGACCGGCAGGTGCAGCGGGGCGGTGGCGTCGACCACCTCGCGCAGCGACTTGCGGCCCGCGAGCCACAGGGCGCCGAAGTAGTCGATCGCGAGCACCGCGCCGAACCCCAGGACCAGGGAGGCGAGGTGGACGAAGAGGGCCACGGTGTGGAGCGTGGCGTCGGCCCGCAGATGGAGGGCGACCCAGGTGGTCACCGCCCAGGCCGCGCACACGGCGACGGAGGCCGCGGCGGGGCCGCACCACTGCGGGAGCTGCAGCAGATCCGAGGGCTGTCCTGGTCTTCGGTCGAGCGAGGCTGCATCTGCGGTGGACATGGTGCTCCGATGGCGGTGACGTGAGGTCGTACTCACACCCGCACGGGGTGAGCAAGGTAAGGCTGCCCTAAGGGCTTTTTCTCGTCAATGTGACCTGTGGCGCAATCTCACTCACTGGACGTGACGGTCGGCCCTGGCGTGCTCATGCCGCCCGGGTGTCCCCACGTCCGGGCCCGAAGTCCCGCTCGAAGCCCTCGCGGAAGCCGGGCCGCTCGACCGCCCGCTCGAAGGCGTGCGCGGCGCGCGCGAGCCCGGCCTCGTTCTCCTGGGCGGCGGTGAGTTCGGCGAGGTACGCGCGCAGGCTCAGTCCGCGGGCCGTGGCGAGCGCGGTGAGCCGCTCGTGCACATCGGTGTCGACCTCGACTGTGGTGGTGTCAGCCATGCTCCGAGTATGCGCGTCCGGGGCCCGGCCGGGGGCCCGTTCACAGCGAGCACGTGTTGACGGTGTCGCTCCCGGGAGCGGGCCTCGGCACCGTACGGCTCGACGGCGGGAGCGTGCCGGCCGGCCCCGTCCAGGCGGCCATCGCGTCGAAGGCCGTCCGCAGGCACGGCGACATCGGCCGGACCAGCTGGGGGAAGGCCTTCACCAGGCCGTCGGAGTGCGTCCCGTCCGTGATCCGGTAGTAGCGGTGCAGATCGCCACGCCCGGAGTCCTCGACCATCCGGGCATAGATGTCACCGCTCCTGCTGATCGGCAGGAGCGTGTCGAGCGTGCCCTGGAGGGTGATCAGCGGCCGGCCGATCCGGCCGGTCAGGGACAGCCGTTCGACCGTCCTGTGCACGCGCCGCGGCCGGTCGGCGTAGACGTAGTCGGTGTCGCAGCCCTGCTGGACTCCCGCCGGACAGAAGGGGAATCCGGCCTCCCGGTCGCCGTCGTACCCCGGGTCGACCTCCTCGCGCATGATCCGCTGGAGGGAGTCCCACTGATTGCGGTAGTGCCATTCCCACATCGGCCTGGACTCCTCCGGATACCCGGCGGCGTACATCTCCTCCAGGGCGCCCGGCTCGCCGGCCGCGTAGCGCGGATAGGCGCGCAGCGCGGCGGGGGCGGTGTCCAGGATGTTGGGGCTGTCGGGGGTGAACAGCAGGCCGTGCAGCTCCACTCCGCCCGTGTACAGCTCCGGGTGGTTCTCCAACTGCCACCGCACCAGATAGCCCCCGGCGGAGGCGCCCGCCATGTACGTGTGCCCGGGCGCCCGGCCGTAGTGGCGCGCGACCGTCCGCCTGGCGGCCACCGTCAACTGCGTCACCCGGTCGTGCCATTCGGCCACCGTGTCGCCGGGGCGCCGCCCGTCCGAGTGGATCCGCGCCCCCGTATTGCCCTTGTCGGTCGCCGCGTACGCGTAACCCCGCGCGAGGACGTGGTCGGCGATCAGGCGGTCGTTGGCGTACTGCTCGCGCACACCGGGTGGTCCGGCGACGACCAGACCGCCGTTCCAGTGGTCGGGGAGCCGGATCACGAACTGACTGTCTTGGTTCCAGCCGTGGTTGGTGTTCGTGGTCGAGGTGTCGGGGAAGTAGCCGTCGAGCTGGACCCCCTTCACCCCGGACGGATTGACCGCGCCGGGGGCTTCGAGCCCGGCCCAGTCGGCCGGGTCCGTGTGACCGGTCGCCGTGGTCCCGGCGGTGGTGAGGTCGGCCAGGCAGGCACCGGTCACGTGCTCGGCGCCGGGCACCCGGGCCGTACACGCCGCGGCCGGGGCCGCGTTCGCGCTCGGCGGGGCCAGGAGTGCGGCCAGCAGCGTCGCGCCGGCGGCGGCGACCGGTCGGGCGATTCTCATGAGGGGCATCGGGGGCATCGGGGGCATCGGCGGCATCCCTGTCGTCTCGGCTGTCTGAGGTGAGCCGGAACCCACGGTCATCCGGCGCCCCGAGGCTATGAACGCCCGGGCGCCCGGCCCCAGATGCCGAGCGACCACATCCGACCCGCGCACCGTGGCCGAACGGCACATGACCTCCGGCCGAGGTCCGTCACGACCCGACGCGCACGCCCCCCGCCATCCCCGACCCGCGCGTATCGTTCGCGGCAGCCGAAGCCCACGAGAGGGAGCCCATGACCGCGTCGCCGAACTCGGCCACCGGGCCCCCGAAGCCCCTGCCGTGGCTGCCGCCCCTCGTCCACGCGGTGGTCCTCGGCGGCGGCCTCTACGCCGGCACCGTGGCGGCCGGGCCGTCCGCCGACCCGCTGCGGCTGGGCGGGTTCACCACGTGCCTGCTCCTCCTCGCCGTCCTCGACCGCGTCGAGATCCACCGCCACCCGGGGCGCCCACCCGTCCGCCCCGCCCTCGTCCTGCTCCTCGCCCGCATCGCGCTGTCCGCCGCCGCGAGCGCCCTGGACGGCTCCGGGGTGGCGCGGGCCCTGTTCGTCCTGCTGCCCCTGACCGCGTACTTCGCCTTCGGCCGCCGGGTCGCCGTCGCGCTGGGCGCGGGGTGCGTCGCGGTGGTCCTCGCCGGGAACACCCTGTGGGAGCCCGGCTGGTACGTCCGGCCGGACGACGTCACCGACCTGCTGATGTCCGGCCTCGCCCTCGTCCTCGCCGTCGCGACGGCCACCGTCGCCGCGGGCGAACAGGATTCCCGCCTGCGGCTCGCGCACACCCTGGACGAACTGCGCGACGCGCACGAACGACTCACCGGCTACGCGGCCCGGGTCGCGCGGCTGTCGACCGTACGTGAACGCAACCGGCTCGCCCGGGAGTTCCACGACGGACTCGGCCACCACCTCACCGCGATCGCCATCCAACTGGAGAAGGCGTCCGCCTTCCACGAACGCGACCCCGACACCGCACGGCAGGCCCTCGTCGACGCCCGCCGCTCCGCGGACCACGCGCTCGACGACGTCCGCCGGTCGGTCCGGGCCATGCGCGACGAGGACGGGCCCGAACCCTTCTCGCTCTCCGCGGCCCTCGCCGACCTGGTGCGCCACGCGGACGGCGGAGGGCCGACGGTCACCCTCGACCTGTCCGGAGACGAACACGGCCACCGCGCGGAAGCGCTCGCCGCCCTGTACCGCGCGGCCCAGGAGGGACTCACCAACGCGCGGCGGCACGCGGGCGCGACGAAGGTCCGGCTGTCGGCGCAGTACGCGGAGCACGAAGCCCGGCTCGTCGTCGCCGACGACGGACGGGGCTTTCGCGCCGACGCCCTCGAGAGCGGCTTCGGACTCCGCGCGATGCACGAGCGCCTGGTCCTCCTGGACGGCCGGGTCGACGTCGACACCGGACCGGGCCGCGGCACCGTCGTCACCGCGCGCGTGCCCCGCATCCCCGCCCCCGCACCGGAGGCCGACCGATGATCACACCGGCACGTCCCGACGTACGGGTGCTGGTCGTGGACGACCAGCAGCTCGTCCGCGAGGGGATCGCCTCCCTGCTCGGCATCCAGCCCGGCATCACCGTGACCGGGGCCGTCCCGGACGGCCGGCAGGCCGTCGAGGCGGCACTCGCCGACCGGCCCGACGTGATCCTCATGGACGTCCGGATGCCCGTCATGGACGGTGTCACCGCCGTCGGAGTCCTCAGCCACCGCGCCCCCGACTGCCGGGTGATCATGCTGACGACCTTCGACGACGACGAGTACGTGACCCAGGCGCTCGCGGCGGGAGCCGTCGGCTATCTCCTCAAGAACCTGCCCTCGGCCGAACTGGCCGCGGCCGTACGCCTCGCACACGCCGGCGTGGCCCAGCTCGACCCGGCGGTGGCCCGCCGGCTGGCCGCCAACGCGGCCCGCCCGACGCCCCCGGAACCGCCGGCCGGCCCCACCGGCCTCCCGGCGCTGACCGAGCGCGAGACGGACGTACTGCGGCTGATCGCCACGGGCTCGACGAACCGCGAGATCGCAACCCGCCTCTACCTCAGCGAGGGCACGGTCAAGAACCACATCTCCCGCGTCCTGTCACGCCTCGGTCTCCGCGACCGCACGCACGCCGCCATCTACGCCCGGGACCACGGCCTGCTCTGACGGCTCCGGGGGCGAGCCCGACGATCACCTGGTCAGCCCGCCCAGCGCCCCGTCAGGAAGGTGACGGCGACCAGGGTGGACAGCGGGCCCGCGACGCACAGGTACGCGGTCCGCACGCGTGGGCGGCCCAGGCTCCAGGAGGCCAGGGCGATCCACAGCGGCCACCACAGCAACGTGGAACGGGGGATGGAGGTGTACCAGTAGGAGGTGCCCAGGGCCCACAGGGTCAGGCCGAGGTACAGGGCCTCGGGCCACTGCCGGTGCCGTAGGAGCAGGACCACGAGAGCGAGGCCGGTCGCCATCGCCGGCAGTTCGGCCTGCCACATCACGGCGTACCCCGTGGGCTGGGTGTGGTGGAAGGCGGCGTCCCAGGTGTGGGACCAGGCCTCCCACGGGGCGTGGAAGTCCCGGTACCAGCCGCGTTCCTGGGCGTGTTTCCAGGCCATCCAGTCCCCGGTCCGCGCATGCAGGAACCAGCTGTACGCGACCGGCGCGAGCGCGGGCAGGCACAGCCACGGCGCCGACCGCCAGTCGCCGCGGCCCCGGGCGGTGAGGACGAAGAGGAGCGCCAGCGCGGCCAGCAGGAAGAGTCCCGTGGCGCGCACCGAGCAGGCCAGGCAGGCCAACACCCCGGCCGCGGGCCAGTTCCGGCGCTGCGCCGCCAGCCAGGCGGGCAGGGCCAGGGCCAGGAACAGGGCCTCGGTGTAGCCGGCGGCGAGGAACACCGCGCACGGGGACAGCAGGAAGAACAGCACCGTGCGCCGGCCCGCCTCGGCGTCGGGCAGCTGCCGGCGGGCGATGCGCGCCAGCGCCAGGACGGCCACGCCTCCGGCGACGAACGAGATCAGCGCTCCCGCCGCGGCCCAGTGGGGGACCACCGCGTGGACGGCGCGCAGGACGAGCGGGAAGCCGGGCAGGAAGGCCTCCCGGTTGTCCCAGCCGGCGGTCCACGGGCCCGCGCCGGCGGGGAAGTAGCCGTCCTGGGCTATGTGGAGGTAGTGCCACCAGTCCCATTGCTGCCAGGGCGAGAGGAGCGAGCCGGGCCACAGGGCCCGGTCCCCGCCGGCGGGGAACAGCCATCGGACGGCGCCCGCGGTGGTCCAGATCCCCACGCGGGTGAGCACGTACAGCCAGAGCACCTCGCGGTCGTCCGGGCCGAGCCGCGGTCTGAGGGAGACGACCTTCGGGTACCGCACCGGGGCGGGGGAAGCGGGCGTCACGGGCGGCCGCTGCGGGGCGGAAACGGGCATGAGGGATTCTCCTGATCGGCTGAGGGCGTGCGGCACCGTCGGCCCGGGTCCAAGGACCGGGCCGGCGGCGGATACAGGGCTATCGAGGTGGCCGCGTGGCGGTGGCGGACGCGCCGACGGTCGCCGTCTCGGTCGGAGCCGGGGGCGGCCCCGTCGTCGCGAGCCGGGAATCGGTCGGTGCCGGGGACGGCGCCAGGGGAGAGGGAGTGGTCGCCGGGAGGGTGGGGCCGCTGTCGCGCGGCACGAACGAGGCGATGGCGGCCCCGGATCCGGCGAGGACGAGGCAGCAGGCCAGGGCGTAGCCGGCGATCCGGCGCCGGCGTGCCTTCTCCCCGCGCAGCGTGATGACGGACGCCGGCGGGAGGGTGGCTCGGGACTGTCCGGCGGAGGCGGCGTCCCGGAACAGGGACCGCAGCGGATCGTGGGAGTCAGGCATCGGGCGCCTCCTCAATACGGGGGTCCTGCAGTTGACGGGAGAGGGCGGCCCGGCCGCGCGAGAGGTGCGTCTTGACCGTGCTCGCGGACAGCGAGGTCTCGGCGGCGATCTGCTCCACGGTCAGATCGCACACGTAATGCAGCGTCATCGTCCGGCGCTGCCCACGAGGCAGCTGCCGCAGCGCCTCCATCAGGGCCACCGCTTCCGGCCCCGGCCCCTCCACATGGCCCGGTGGGCCCGTGCGCTGCCAGGCGTCGGCGCTGCGGCGCCGCACCCGCCAGCGGCTCACGGCGAGCCGCCAGGCGACGGTGCGGATCCAGGCCTCGGGCCGGCCGTCCCGCTCCAGCTGACGCCGCCGGCTCCACCCTTTGACGAACGCCTCCTGCACGACGTCCTGGGCCTCGTGGTGGTCGCCGAGCATCACGTACAACTGCCCCGTCAGCCGTCCCGCCGCCTGGGCGTAGAACTCTTCGAACTCCTCGACGGTCAACAATCACTCCCGATCCGTGTATCCCTCTCACCGGGCATACGCCCGCCGCGACGGATCCGGTCTGCACCGGACTCGGGAAGATCATGTGAGTGCCGTCACAGGTGTCGGCGTTGGTGCGGCCCTGCTCGTGCGCCGACGTCCGGGAGTCGGTCCGCGCCTCGCCGGCCGGGTCCGCCACCCGGGTACTCGTCCGGGTTGAAGGTGGTCAGGAAGACGATCGAGGGCGGCGCGGGGAGGGACGGCAGGGCCTGCGTCGCGGCCGGCCGTCCTTCACCGTCACCTGCCCACGGGCCCCAGAGTGCCCGGTCAGGGGCCCGGATCCGGCCGGATCCGGGCCCCTCCGTCAAGGGACGATCAAACCCCCTGGTGACAGTGCGTGCAGACGTGTACCTTCACGGGTAGCTGTCGTGGTTCCAAGTGCCTTGCCCGCACCCCTGGGTGTGGGCAGTTTTGCTGTGTTGTGCCGTAGGACCAGGGCGATCACCTCCGTTTCCCACGCGGTGTGGGAGACGTACGTCAACGGGAAGGCATGAACATGGCTACGGGAACCGTGAAGTGGTTCAACTCTGAAAAGGGCTTCGGCTTCATCGCCCAGGACGGCGGCGGTCCGGACGTCTTCGCGCACTACTCCGCGATCAACGCCACCGGCTACCGCGAGCTCCAGGAGGGCCAGGCCGTGACGTTCGACATCACGCAGGGCCAGAAGGGCCCGCAGGCGGAGAACATCACCCCCGCCTGATCTCCGACGCCGGTCTTCGGACGGCGAGGAACCGTTTCACCGCCGAGGCGCTGAAGCGGTAGGAGTACGACACACCAGGGCCGTGGGGCGGTCGCCGCCCCGCCCGGGGGGCCAGATTGGGTGGGGGATGACAGGGCGGAAGCGGACGGACAGGCGCGAAAC